>JBMFXL010000038.1:0-9528 GCA_049964275.1 Acidimicrobiales bacterium
ACCAGGTCGTGGTTCACACGTAAATGAGCGTGCATTAAACCCGGTGCGGTTCAGTATGCCTATGCATGATTCCGTGAGAGATTTTGCAAATCTGAAACAATTCGTTGCCTAGAGGGCAACCGCTCAGAACCATTCGACGACACCGTTTCCCTTCAGTCGTGGACGCCGACCAGCACTTCCGATACAATCGCGCAGTGAAGGAGTACCAATGCCCACGTTCAGTCCCTACGGTTGCGCGCTTCACTACGTCGACGAAGGGGTAGGGAGCCCAGTCGTATTCCTCCACGGCATGTGGACGAGTTCACGACTCTTCGACCGATAACTAGGCAGCGCCATTCCGGGCATTCGCACGATCGCGTTGGACTTCTCCTCGCACGGCCAATCTGCTCAGGTACTTGCCCGACACTCGATCGTGAGCTACGCGGAGGATCTTGCAGCGCTCATCGAGATGCTCGGCCTGAGCGACGTCGTACTGGTCGGATGGTCCATGGGCGCCATGGTCGCATGGGAGTACCTCCGCTGCTTCGGTGCCTCTCAGATCGCCGGCCTTGTCGTAGTCGGAGAGACCGCAGCCGAATTCGAGTGGCCCGACTGGTCATTCGGCATCGCAGACCTTGCAGAGCTCGCTGGCCTCAACGAGAGCGTGCAGCGATCTCATGACGAACTCATCTCCGAGAGTGCGCGCCTTCTCTTCCGAAACCCTCCTTCATCAATCGACGCTACATGGATCGAGGGTGAGATGCGGACTCCCCCTCCCACGGTCGCGAGCACAATACTCCTGAGTCAGACCGTGGCTGATTATCGTGCGTTCTGTGAAACCATTACGGTACCGACCTGGATATGCCATGGACACCATGATGTCGTGGTGCCCATTCAGGCAGGACTCGAACTCGCCGCACGCATACCAAACGCCCTCTTCACCGGGTATGAAGAGAGTGGACACTGCCCATTCTGGGAGGAACCTTCGAGGTTCAACTCCGAGCTCGCCGCATTCGTCGAACGTTGCCGTTCGTAAGGAGCGAGCATGAGTGATTTCCGGTGGGACGCCGAACGATACGCATCGTTGCCGCTGCCGCACATCCTCTGGGGTCAGCGTGTCATCGACGCCGCTCGAATACCACAGAATGGCAAGGTGCTCGATCTAGGTTGCGGCACCGGACGTGATGCGCAGACACTCCTTCAACAGCGCCCCGATCTCCAGATCTTCGCAATCGACCGGTCGGAGGAGATGCTCGCGCAGTTTCGGAGCGAACTCGGGGATGCGTCTATGGGGATCACCTTGCTCGTGGGAGACCTGCGTGCACCCCTACCTCACGACCTCTCTGAGCTCGATGCCGTGATCAGCGTCGCCACGTTGCACTGGATCCATGATCACGCACAAGTATTTCGCAATCTAGTCCCACACCTCCGCCCCGGTGCGAGTCTGACCTACGAGTGCGGTGGCGCAGGGAACATCGCCGACATGCGGCGAGTCCTTCGTTCCGTCCTTGGAGACGACTACGGCGAAGAGCCGTGGTACTTCGCTCGACCCCAAGATGAACGCAGCATCTTGGAATCCCTCGGCTTCGAGGTACACCGCTGCGAGCTGCGCGAGGATCCTACGCCCTCAATGGAGCCTCGTGTCTTTCGAGAGTGCGTACGGACCCTCATCCTTGGCCCTTACCTCGTAGCAATGGCTGACGACGTGGGCCAACGCTTCACCGATCAGGTGATCGATGCGCTCGCGTCACCACACATCGACTACGTACGGCTCGAGGTCAGCGCAACCTTTCGAGGTCAAGGCGCACCTCAGTAAGTCCTTGCCCTTCGCCTAACAGGTCCACTACCACACCATCGATCAACTCCAGGGGAGCGCCCCATGAGCGAATCGTGGCGCGACCGGTGTCGAAGGCGTCTGCATCGATGACCATCCGAATGGCACCGCGAGCCGACACTACCACACGCCCACCAAGGCGAACCGTAGTCGATTGCCCATCGTAGGTGACCTCCCAGATGCCCATCGTGCTCGGGAGTACTCCTTGGAGATCCCCTACGCCGAACACCTCCATCCAGTCTCTCACCGTGTCAGGCCCAGCACCGAGATGGATCTCCCCGGACCGATCCCGATGCGCGAACTCCATCGCAGGAAGGAGTGCCATTCCCGCACCCCAGGTGTAGTAGGGCTCGGTATCTGGCCCGAGTCGTTCGTCATCGCCATCTGCCGAGAAGTTCTCGGGAAGCCATCCCCGTGCCCGGGCGTGGGCGAGTTGGCGATAGGAGGAGATCGCAAGCGCCGTGGCATGGGTATCGAAGCCGCGATGCCGAAGACCCAGGTAAACAAGCAAGTTGAACGGTGTCCAGATGCGACCACGCCAATACGTGTTGTCTCGGGCGGCAGGATGGGATCTGTTGGTCGCCGGAACGAGGGGTCCTCCGCCGAAGGTCGCTGGGTTCGAGAGGTGGCGGACAAGCATCGCTGCCTGTGCATCCGACAAGGTATCTGCCCACAAGGGATAAAACGAGGTCGGTGCAAGTGCTTCTGCAAACGCACCGTCCCATCGCCGCAACGCGAAGATAGAGCGCGAAGAGTCCCAGAGCACCTCAGGCAAGCGCGAACGCACCCGCGAAAGGTGCGCCTCTGCACGTTCGGTATCGAACTCGATCCCAAGGCGCGACGCAAGCCGACCGAGTAGCTCACCCTCGACCACCAGCAACGCGTTGAGTCCTGGCTCCTCCGCCGCCATCGTATGCGTGGTGACATCGAATTCAACGTGATCGAAGATGGCCGAGTTATCCATCGCGGCCTCGTCCATCGCCGCAAGCAGCGTATGAACGAAATGTCCATCTCCCCTTGGACTCGAGCCGTACTCGACGAGGCCATTACCGTTGCCATCTCGTACGTCGAACCACCAAAAGAACTGCCCTATGAGTGCCTCAACGAGCGGGCGAACGATCGCTGTGTCTCCCCCTGTCTCAAGGTACTCCCACACCGCATACGCCCCATATGGCGGGTGGGTTCGGTCGATCCACTGCGTCGTTCCCGCCATGAGCGCACTGAGCTGAGGCTCTTCGGTCAGGACGAGGTGCATCGATCGCAGGATCGTCTCGGCCGTAGAGAGGTCGCCTATGCGAGCCGCCATGACCAAGTGAATCCATCCGTCACACTGCCAGATATTCCAACCCCCAAAACGCTCATCGATCCATCGACGCGAGGACGCCAAGAGAGGAAGTTGATGGACCTGGTCCCACACCTCCGCCCACCCGAGCGCCTCGGAGATGACCTCCTCAGTGAAGATCGCAGGCGCCCTCGTGGCAGAGGACGGAGAAGGAGCTGGGTGGACCTCCGACGCGACCGGCGGGTGCTCCTCTGTCACGCTTATTCGTGCGGACGGAGTGAGCGCATTGAACCGAAACGTCAGACACCTGGGCGAATCACCCCCAGCCACTCGGTAGTAATAGCCATGATCGACAAAGGCCCGATCGATCTCATCGGGGCGTTCATGGAGCACCACATCAACCGCTCGTTGATCGACCTCGACGAGGTAGCTTCGTCCATCGACCGTGAGTCGGTAACGCTGCGGAGCCACGTAGTCGTCGACGTCAAGTCGCGCAATCTCGACAGACGCATCGGGATCCTCGACGACCATCTGAAAGCAGTACCAGGTGCGCAGTCCCCACTGTGGGAGGGACCCGCACTGTATTTCGATCGACGCACATCGCTCGATTGGTGAGAACCCGAGCTCGAGCGCAACCTCAGCGCCGAGCACCGTACCACTGAGGCTCGCCTGGCCACAGATTCGCGAAAACCTTCCCAATCGAAGATCGTCATGGGGAAATTGAAAACGCGATACCGCACCCAACGCAGATGAGTACCACATTGGTGCGATGGAGAGACGAGCCTTAGGGTTCCACAGCACCGCGGGCTCGGAGGCTCGCACAGGTGCGAACCAATCGCCCGAACCAGCGCCGAGACTACTCACCGTAGGCTTCGTCGGCCAACCGGATCTCACAGTGGGGCGCATAGGAGCCAAGCACCGCCAGTGCCGCACTCGACAGGTCGGAGGTCGCGCCCCGACACGCCTCGGCAATGACTCGAATGGGCACGCCCGCGTCGATGCCCCCAATCGCGGTCGAAAGCACGCAGCACTCGGTCGCAACCCCACAGAGGACGACGGTCCCCTCGATCTCCGGGGCAATCACCTCCCACTTGGAGAATGTTGGTGCGCTCACGACTCGCTCCGCAAGCGCCTCTACCTCGGGAACGAGATCGAAGTGCCCGACATACCGTTCGGAGCGTACCTCACTCCATATCTCATAGTAAGGAAGCCACATTCCCGGGGGTTCGTCGTGGGGGACGAACCGAGTCGCGATCACCTTGTCCGCCCCTTTGGCCAGTTCGGCGATGGTCGGTAAGATCTCATCGAAGCCCTGCGTACCCCATGGTGAACTTGGGTCACCGAATATCGGCTGCATGTCGATCACCACGAGCGTAAACCGACTCATTGCGCTCTGACCCCCGCACGCTGCCGCTCATTGATCGGCGAGAGCACGCCATAGAGCACCGCCGCCACCACGAATCCGACGAACAGTCCGATGGAACTCGACGCAAAGATCCCAGAGGAGCCACCGAGGTACCCAGCCCAGGAGAAGATGGGGGCTGAGGATGAAACGAGACCAAGCCCGATCACCACCGCAATCACAAATGACACCACACCCGCCCACGAGAATGCCCCGTAATAGCCGCGAGGATCATACAGCGCCTCCTCCCGATAGCCCCGACGCAGCCGGTGCATGAGAAGATCCACGATGAAGATCGCCGCCCATGCAGCGAGTGGAACACCAAGGGTGATAAGGAATCCCTCGAAGGGAGCGAAGAAGGTCTTCGAGAGGAAGAGCACGTAGATGTTCCCAATGATCATGAGCACACCGTCGATGAGCACCGAGCGCGACCGTGGGAGCTTGAGGCCCAGCGTCAACAGGTTGAGTCCCGAGGAGTACACGTCCAAGAGTGTCCCTGCCACGAGTCCGCCAACCGCGGTGATGAGATACGGCACGAGAAACCAGGTCGGCAAGGGAGCCGCGAGTGCGGCAATGGGATTTGCCGAGGACGCGAGCGAGGGGTGGTTTGCGCCAATGAGGATTCCCACAAAGATGAGGATTACGGGTGCAATTGAAGAACCAAAGGTCGTCCAACCCACGACCGCACCTGATCGAACGGAGCGAGGTAGGTACCTCGAGTAATCCGCACCAGCGTTGACCCAACCGATGCCGAGACCTGCCATCACGATCGAAATCCCGCCAAGCCACCCAGATGCGGTGCCCGCGTGGAGGGCAGTGACCTTCGCAAAGGAGATCTTTGGCAGTACGAGGATGAAATACACCACAGTCATCGCCGCGAAGAGCCAAGTGAAGATCGTCTGCACTCGGACGATCGTGGCGTGCCCGAGCAGTGCAATGGAGATTGCAATCAGGGCAATCAGGAGAAATGCAAGTGCGGTCACGAAGTTCGAGGACGGTAGCCCAAGCCGGGAGAGCAGACTCTCAGCCGCGAGCGTCGCAAGGGCCACCAAGATGATCTCCCAACCCACGAGCGACACATAGCTGATAGCGGTGGGAATGACGTTGCCGCGAACCCCGAACGAAGCTCGGGAGAGTACGAGGGTAGGCGCACCCGCCATCTTCCCAGCGAGTGCGATGACTCCAACGAGCACGAAGCTCAGCACCGTACCAACGATTCCCCCGATGAGCGCTTGGGCGAAACTCAGGGAATAGGGAGGAGTGACGAGATAGACGCCATAGGTAATTCCCAGGATTCCGATGTTCGCCGCGCACCATACCCAGAACAGCTCGCGCGCACGTCCATGGCGCTGATTCTCCCCAATCGGATTGATGCCGTTCCGCTCGATCGACCAGAGCTCGTCACCGTGGGTTTCGACTGGTATCTCACTCGTACTCATCGCACGCCCCCTCTCCCGCCTTCGCGTTGAGCGAAGCATAGTCATCACCATGCATCCCTGATCTCCTTAAAGTGAACGGGGCAACATCTCCACTTTGACATCGCTCACGGCCATCTGCTGTGCACGACGAGTAAACAGCGGTGGAAGTGTTCCTTCCGACGGCAGACTGACCACGTTCGTGCCATCTTCGAGGCGGAAGATCTCCACTCCTTCACCGAAGAGGTCCTGGGTCTCCTCAAGAAATGCGTCCGCACCCGCCCCGCTCACCAGCACGAACCGTCGTGCTGGTGGCAGTCCGAACGCCGTACGTGCATCGAGTTCCTCGCGATAGAGGGATCGCACCTCGCCACGTCGCACCGCCGTGAGCACCCCCTGGCGCGGTCGACGCGTCAGCGCGAGCACCTGGCCGCCGGTCTGCGCCGTGGCCACGAGCGCACGTCCAATGAGATAGAGGGACTTGAGGGTGCCATCGGTCGATGACGAGGCAGTGAGCTGGTCGACATCCAAGAAGATCACGGCATGTGCGGCCAGGTCTTCATACAACAGCGCCTCGGTCCCCACCACGATCTCTGCCTCGAACCGAGCATCACCTCCACCCCGCGAGTAATCCAGCACCGGCACGCCGCTCAACCCTTCGAGTTCGGCTGCGATCTTGCTGACGCCCTTCGCGCTCGCGACCAAGTCGATCGAGCCACAGTGTGCACAGCGCCATGGAGACGTCGCTCGACAGCTCGGACACCACAACATCTCGACGACGTTCCGCTGTCGCATCAGGTCCGCCTTTGAAGCTCGCTCATTGGGGCCGATTGGGGAGGTATGTGCGTGCGCACGACCCTCGAGGAGCGTGCCGCACACGTCACAGAGGGGTTCGCGTTGACAGCTGCGACAACGAAATCGCCGGGCAAATCCCTTTCGGTTATAGATCACAGCGAGTCGGGCGTACCTCGCCACACCAGGCGGCGCTTCGAGGTACTCCAGGCGTCCCCACAATCGGCTAAACCCCTCACGAAGAAACTCGGTGGGCCCTTCATCGGGAACGATCACTCTCGACCAGGCTTTACGCTCTCTCACGACCTCACCAACAGCGCTCTTCGTGAATTTGAGCACCTCGAGCCGAGGCGCACTCGAAAGGTAGAGCACGTGGGCGCCCTCGAACTCTGCACGGGAGCGTGCGGAGTCATAGACCTCTTCGTACGGGCTTGCGGTGTCTCTCAGACTTTGGTCCTCGTGATCGATCACCACAATGCCGCCTAAGTCATCCACGGGGGCAAAGACTGTGCTACGAGAACCTACGACAACCAAGGGGCCCACATGGGTTCGAATGGATCGCCAGGTACCACCGTCATAGTTGATCACGCTCAGTCCCTGTGCCCGCGCCGCGGTGGCCCACGACGCCGCACGAGCGATCGTCGGGAGTACCACGATCACCGACCGGCCAGCCCCCACGATGGCGCGGGAGAAGCGAACTGCATCTGAAACCGCCGACCCATCGGGCGGTGTCCACCCAAGGGTCAGCTGTGCGACTCCCGCAAGACTGGGTCTGAATGGCACACGCGGAGGCCCAGGCGACTCGCTGATCAAGGTGGCACCCAGTCGTGACGGGGCGTTCGGCATGGCATGTCGCAGCAGATACGAAGGATGACAACAAAGCGACTCGGCGAAGGAAAGACACCAGGCGAAGAGTCGCGGAGGGGGTCCGTACCCAATGATCTTCTCTACGGGAAGAAGCGTCCCCTCATAGGAAGGAGGTGCATCCTTCTCGATGATCCAACCACGAACCCGGGCTCCTCGCAGCGGAATCCGAACGACCATCCCTACTTCAGGCTCAACCCCAAAGGACTCCGGCCAACGATACGAGAGCGGGAATGGCGTCCCAGGTGTCGCCGCTACGACACTGACGATGCGTGAAGCACCGCGCGCAGATTCGTCCGTGCCCACCTGTCCTAGAGCGCGAGCGCTGAGCGGAAGTCAGCGAGCTTTGACAGCTCCTCCCAAGTGAAGCCCTTCTCGCTTCGACCAAAGTGGCCATACGCTGCCGTCCTCCGATAGATCGGTCGACGGAGCTTGAGGGCATCGATGATGGCTGCTGGACGGAGGTCAAAGACCTCACGGATTGCCTTGGCAATGGCCTCGGGCGCAACCGTCTCAGTGCCGAAGGTCTCGACCATGATGGATACGGGATGGGCAACGCCAATCGCATAAGCGACCTGAATCTCACAGCGACGCGCGGCCCCAGACGCAACCACATGTTTGGCGACCCAACGCGCCGCGTAGGCCGCCGAACGATCCACCTTGGAGGGATCCTTTCCAGAGAAGGCGCCACCACCATGTCGTGCAGCTCCGCCATAGGTATCGACGATGATCTTCCGACCAGTAAGGCCCGTATCGGCATGAGGACCACCGAGCTCAAATCGACCGGTGGGATTCGCAAGTATCTCCAAGCCTCCGCTCTCGAGGGAGTCGGGAATCATCGGAGTGATGACGGCGTCCTTCAGATCTGGCAACAGAAGTGTCTTGAGGTCGATGCCGGGCTGGTGCTGGGTGGAGATGAGCACCGTCTTGAGTGCTTTGGGCTCATGGCCTTCGTATTCGATACTGACCTGGGTCTTGCCGTCCGGACGCAGATACGGAAGTACCCCTGCACGACGTACTTCACTAAGTCGCTGCGAAAGTCGATGCGCAAGCCAGATCGGAAGTGGCATGAGGTCGGGGGTCTCGTCACACGCATACCCAAACATCATGCCTTGATCCCCCGCACCGAGCCTGGAGTACTCATCGTCCAGCGCACCAAGTCGCGTTTCGTAGGATCCAGTCACGCCTTCGGCAATGTCAGGTGACTGTTCGTCGATGGAGACCACGACGCCGCACGTATTGCCGTCAAAGCCGAACGATTCGCGGTCATAGCCAATCTCACACACCGTCTTGCGAACGATGCGAGGAATCTCGACGTAACCCGTGGTCGAAATCTCCCCGGCCACCACGACGAGACCAGTGGTCAACAGCGTCTCGCACGCTACACGGCCCTCGGGATCTTGGGTGAGTATCTCGTCCAGAATTGCATCGGAGATCTGGTCAGCCATCTTGTCTGGGTGCCCTTCGGTCACCGATTCCGAGGTAAAGGTGTAACGGTTCGCCATCTCGATTGCACTCCTTCGGTCCGCAGATCTCAACCTAGCCACCCACCGAAGTGGAACGGCCGATACTAATTCGACTCAGCCGGAAGCATCGCTTCCGCTCGAGCGAGCACCTCGCCTGCGATGTCACGCTTATCACGCGTGCTGAGCACCACGATTGGCTCGCCAGGCACCAGAATTGACACCGCGTTGCGTTCACTTCCAAAGCCAATCGTCGGATCACTCACGTCATTTCCGACGAGAAGCGACACTCCCTTGGCGTGCAACTTCTCCCGATACGCCTCTTCATGGCGTTCGGTCTCAGCTGCAAAACCCACGATCACCTGGTGTTCACGCTTGCCGGACACGATCTTGCCGAGCACGTCCTCGGTGCCGACCAGGTCCCGCACGTCGTCCCAGATCTGGAACGCCACGCCCAGCGCCCGCCCGTAGCCGGTCAGCGCGTCCACCCAGTCCCG
>JBMFXL010000039.1:0-9317 GCA_049964275.1 Acidimicrobiales bacterium
GTGCGAAGGAGGGTCCTACGTCGACCACATCTGGCTCACGAGAGGTTCCCGCTTCACTCTTGAGTGCGGCTAGCTCCTCCGCGGACGAACCGTCAGGATTCTGCGAATTGATCTTGATTCCATACTTCTTCTCAAAGGTTGAGATCAGCTGGCCATAGTTCGCCCAGCCAGGGGGAAGGGCGATGACATTGAGTTGGCCCTCTTTCTTCGCGGCCTTGATCAAGGCAGCCATGCCTCCACCAGCTTGGGCGGACGTTGCCTTCGACCAGTCGACCGACTTCGTCGAGGCACTCGCGACGCCTGTCGAACCACACGCGCTCAAACCGGCGACAACGGCAAGCGCTCCCGCGCCTATTCCAGCTTTGCGATGCTTGGACACACAAACCTCCATTACGCGCAATGCGCACTTGCGTGACTCTGCCGAATCCCCATGGACTCAGCAACGACACACAAGCTACGGAGGCAAGTTTGCGACGGGCACAACGACAAGAAACACTTTGTCAAACCGTTATGGAACATCGGGTAAACCGGCGGTCCCACAACCCCTACCATGGCGATGTGACCAACTCGAGCTCGGCCGAGCATCTGAATCCGCTTCTGCAGGAAGAAGAGGTGCTGGTAGCAGAGACCCTTGCTCGGTCATTCTCCCTCGCCACACAACTGCTTTCGCCCGGGTCGATGATGCTCTATGACGAGTTTCTCCGAGCAATCTCTCCGACGTTCGACACATACCGCTCGGAACGGCCCGAGAGCGAAAGTGAACGGGGAACTGTTGATTTCGCCTGGAGTCCTTTCTGGAGCACCCGTGAACGTCAACTTGCCGCCCTCGCCTCCGACCACGGCGTTACGAGCAAGCGCAAGCAGCGGGGCGCCTACTACACCCCACGAGCATTCGTCGAACAGATCGTCGAGGCCACTATGGCAAATGTTGCACCTTGTTCCGATCACACGACACGCATCCTCGATCCGACTTGCGGCACGGGAAATTTTCTAGTCAGCGCGTACGAGTACCAGGAAAGGCACCGAGTGTCCCCAGACGAGATCATCCAGGGGCTCTTTGGCATCGATACCGATCCCGTCGCTCTCTCCATCGCGCAGGCGCGATTAGGCCTCCTTCATCTCGCGCACGGGGGGAGTCAGCTCGACGTACTCCGACACCATCTCGTCGTGGCCGACGCGCTGACACAGCTCACCGAATATGCAAAGGGCGCGGACGATCCCTCGCACATCTTTGACGTCATCGTCGGCAATCCTCCCTTTCTCAATCGGGTCCGAGGAGAGATCCTCCGAGATGTGCAGCTACGCAACCAGGTTGATCGCGCCTTGGAAGGTGCGCTCCACCCTTACACCGACATCAGCGCAGTACTCCTCGCCCTCGCTACGAACGTCACCAGGGAGGGTGGGGCAGTAGGAATGTGTCAACCCAGCTCGATCGTCGCAGGTCGAGACAGTGCGGCAGTACGGGATCGCATCGTTTCGACCGCCACCCTCGAGGAACTCCTCATCGCCAAAGGACGAACCTTCGATGCAGGAACTTCAGTAGTCGCACCCATCTTGCGTATTCGAGCAGAAGGTCAGCGACCCGGAGACAGCAGCTGGTCGAGTTATGTTGCCAAACACTTCGGGATACCAACCTGCTCGATAAAGGAGCTCGCATGGAGTGGTCAGCTCTCCGAGCTGGGTGACGTTACCGCAGATTTTCGAGATCAGTACTACTGGGTGTGTGAGCGGCTCGACCAACCGCTCGCGGGCAAGACACGTACGGCTCGCGTGTTGACGAGTGGACACATCGGTTCTGGGTTCACACGATGGGATGAGAAATCAGTCCGAATCGGTGGACAACAGCGACTCCGACCACTCTTGACCTTCGATCCATCCACTGAGGCACCACCTATCGCACGATGGCTCAGTGCGCGTCTTCAACCAAAGCTCCTGGTCGCAACCCAGACGAGGACGTTGGAATGCGCGGCAGATCTCGAAGGTGACCTCCTCCCCCTGACACCGGTAATTTCCATCACCTCCCATGAAATCTCAAGACTCTTTCACCTTCAGGCCGTACTGCTCTCGCCCACCATCACCTCGCTTGTCTGCACGATGACGCTTGGAACTGGCCTCTCGCTTCGGGCTCTCAAGCTTTCAGCTCGAGAGCTGCGGGCACTTCCCCTCCCCGCCGACCATTCACATTGGAACGCAGCGGCAGCTATCCACGAGCAGCTCCACACAGAACAGGCGACCAGCGCCACTCGACGAAAGGCACTGCTCACCGAAGCCGCGCATCTCATGGCCCTTGCCTACCAGCACCCCATCGACGGGATCGACTGGTGGACAGGCGCGCTCGACCTCTAGCGGAAAAGACGTGGTGCCAAGCAGCAAACTGCCCGGCACCACATTGACGCCACGAGAACGAGGAGTCCTCAGTCCTCGTAGGCGACGGTCTTTTGTTGGAAATACCCCGTCTTGTTCATGACACGGGCAACGATTACGAGCGGTATACCTGTTGCCATCAGCACGAGTGTGGGCACCGCGATATTGACACCGCCTGTCACGACCACCTCATAGCCGACCCAAAGCAGGACGATCCCTCCAAGCAGAGGGAGAATTCCAGCGAAGAACAGGAGGTTCGGGCTCTTCAGCAAGATCTTTCTGTATGCCCACGCACTCGCGATACCGGTCACGCCGTAGTAGAAGGCAACCAGAATACCGATATCGGTGATGAGCTTCCCAAACACACTGTTAGCACTCGACGAGAAGGTCGTAATGCCGATCACCACTGCCGAAAAGACGGCGAGGATGATCGTTCCAGCTGCAGGAGTCTTGAATCGCTCTGAGATTCTCCCGAATATCTGAGGGAATACCTTGTCACGCGCCATGGCATAAGTGATCCGTGCGGCCGGAAGCAGCGTCGTCTGCGACGTCGCGACGGTCGAGGACAGGATTGCCAAGAGCATCACAATGGAGAGGCCCGGAGAAAGAACGTGCGCAAAGTCATAGAGCACACTGGAACCTTGATTGACGATCGTCTTCTGTGGCAAGCGCATCTGCACGGCAACTGCGGCGATCCCAAAGATCACCAAGAGAAGAAACATCGAAATGATGCCCGCTCGGCCAGGAGTCTCTTCGGCATCCTTGGTCTCTTCATTCAGATTTGCCGAGGTATCCCAACCCCAGAAGAAGAACACTCCGAGCACGAGACCCGCGGCCACCGCAGCCATTCCCTTGATAGAGAGCGGGTTGAGCCATGAAAGATGGAACGAGGTTGAGCCAGCAGGGTGGTGCAGTGATACGTCAACGATTGCGAACAGTGCGAACAGAAGTACTGCCGCGTACTCAATTCCCACCAAAACCCATTGAAAGTCAGTGGTGAGTCGAATGCCATAGACACACATTGCCGTGATGATTGCCAACCATACGAGACCGATGAGTGCCTGCCAGTAGACGCTGTTAGCGGTCGCATTCGAAACCCACCCAATGTTGTTGAGGAATGCCAAGGTGTTGGAGCCTGCAAGGATCGGCGCTGAAGCGCAGAAAAGGGCTGATGCGAGTATCTGTACCCACCCGTTGAACCAACCAAAGTAGGGGCTCACCGTGCGAGCAAGCCAGGAGTACGAGGCGCCACAGTTCGGATCCTTGCGATTCATGAAGTAATAGGCGAACGCGATCGTGATCACCGCGACGAAACTGATCAGGATCACTGACGGAGACGCAAGTCCTACGCCCCCAATCGCCACCACGAACGCGAGAGTTGACGCAAGCGAATACGCAGGAGCAACGCTCGCGGTCGCCACCGCGACACTGTCAAATAGTCCAAGCTCACCGGCCTTCAACTCGGTGTTGGCAGCACCCCACTCTGGTGGTGGGGCCTCCATCTCTTCCGCAGTGGCCATCGATATCTCCTTTTGAAATGAAGTGATTCGGCACTCCTTCGAGTGGCGAACAGATTAAGGGGAGCGGCACCGTCATGGTGACAGAGGACAACCCCGCGAAACTTCACGTTTGAACCCCGCGCGATCCCCCACTTCTGACGTTCGTCATCGAACGCCTCGGTCAGCAATTCCCCTTTAAACGAATACACCAGTGGCTGGATAGATTCAACTGTTTTTGTAACGATTTAGCGAATTCGCAACAATTTCCGTAGTAGACCCTCGTCAGAACTACGGAATCCGTAGAACTCGTCACTTGATGAGGCTTACGCCTCAGCGCTCAAGATGGTCGATCAAAGCCAAGTTCACGGGAGGTGGGGAACTCATCCTCCCACCTCGTCACACCAAGGGTGATGGTGAGAAGCGACGTCGCAGAGCCCGGAGTAGCCCCATGAAAATGCCGCTCGTTGGGCTGCGTCACCACAAGGTCTCCTCGGTGCACCGATCGAACACCGTGGTCGTCACCGACTATTGCGCTATCTGAGAGCACGTACAAGCTCTGACCCCCAGGATGAGAGTGCCACTTCGATACCGCGCCCTCCTCGTAGTGGAATACGGAGATCTCCGAGTCCGTCGGCCCTACCGCCGACTTCAAGCCTTCTTTGCGCACATCGCCGCTGAAGCATCCTTCATAGGCTGGCTTGGATTCCACACCAGAGACGATTTTCATTACCCACCCACCTTGGACTCCGCGAGACCAGGCTACCCCGCGGTAGATGCCTCACCAAGAGTGTGTGTCATTGGTCACCGCGAAGGTATCAGGCACCCCACGCCATCGAGTCCAAAATTGCGGAAATGTCACCCTCGGTGGTCAAAGGATTGACGAAACAGAAACGCAGCATCCGCTCATTGTGGTATGAGGTAGGCAGCACGAAGCCGATCTGATCGCGTAGCGCACGTTCAGACCATTGCTCGTACTCCTTGGAGCTCCAGCCCTTGCGGCGGAAGAGAACCACCGACAGCTCGGGCTCGATCACCAACTCTACGTACTCCCGTCGATCAATCTCTCTCGCAGCCCATTCGGCAAGCTCAATGCCCCGCTGAACCGCGGATGCATACGCATTCGTACCGTGCACCGCAAGGGAGAACCAGAACGGTAACCCTCGAACTCGGCGTGAGAGCTGGTAGGCGTAGGAGGAAGGGTTCCACTCGGCAGTCGCGTTGATATCATCGAGATACGACGCTTCCTGGGTATGGGCCCCGATCGCGTGCTGTGGTTCACGATAAATCAGCGCCGCACTGTCATAGGGCGCGAACAGCCACTTGTGAGGATCCACCACGAACGAGTCTGCCAGCTCGATACCGTCGAAGAGGTGCCGACGTGATTCCGTGGCAAGGGCCGCACCACCATAGGCGCCGTCGACGTGAAACCACAATCCATGTCGCCTCGCGAACTCCCCAGAGCTACGGAGGTCATCCACAATGCCCGCATTCGTGGTCCCCGCCGTCGCGACCACCCCGAAAATCGATGCCTTGATCTCGGGATCAAGCAACTCGTAGGCTTCTTCGAGATGCGCTCCAGTGAGTCGACCTCGTGCATCTCCATCGACCGTGACGACTTCGATGTCCATGATCGAAGTCGCGGTCACGACCGACGAGTGGGCTTCCTTGGTGCAAAGGAGTCGCCACCGCACAGGTCGGTCACCACGATCCCGAGCAATCTTCATCCGCCCAGTATGAATACCGGAAAGGTTGGCGGCGGAGCCACCGGAAACGAAGGTGCCTCCCGCCGACGCCGGAAAGCCCGCAAGGCTCGCAAGCCAACTCAGCGCCTCGTTCTCACAGTACACAACTCCTGCCGCCTCGAGCCAGGAGGTACCACAGATTGACGATGCCGATACGACGAGGTCAAAAAGCACCGATGCTTTGGTGGGTGCCACGGGAACGAACGAGAGAAACCGAGGATGGTCAGTAGAGAGCGTCGCCGGTGCATACCCTTCGACGAATCGGCGTAGAACCTCGTGTCCGCCGAGACCCTCTTCGGTGATCGAGGGTCCATACAACGATCTCAACTCCTCGAGTGGAAGTGGTCCGTCAAGCGGTGGCGGCTGCATGGCGATTCGATCCATGGCGTAGCGAACGACCTCATTCGCGAGCGCTCTCGATTCCGCATCTAAACGGTGCATCCCATCCTCACTTCAGGGGCTCTGCTATGCAAATGGTGCATATCTCACCCTTCACTTCTAGTCGCTTCTCCACTCCAGGCTCGTCAACTCTCACATACTGCGTATGCCTGCCCTTTGGGGAGATAGCCCTGTGGCGGAGGTTCACGTCCGCGATCTCGGGAACGCGAACCACCTCAAGGCGGCCAAGAAGACCAACCAAGCGTGGGCGCTGATTCTCCTCGCCTCACCACGTCACCAACCTCGCGGTCCACTACTGCCCCTGCAACATACAACCAAAACCAACATATCGAGAGCTCACATCACCTGGGATGCAGAAGGTCATCGCACTCACGTAGCAGGGTATTCTCTCTAAGACGCTGGCAGAACATTGCACAGCGGCGCTCATCCCCGGGACTCCATAAGGAGATGATGTGGGCACACAACCCAACGATGGCAGCACCAGAGAACAAATGCATCCGGAGCTCGATCGATCAATATTCCGTCTTGGACGCGCGCTAAGGAAGATCCACATCGCAGATGGAGAGCATTCGTCGTATGCAACTGGTGCAGGCTACTGGGAGCTTGTTATGCTCAAGCGACGAGGGCCAGTTCGCGCAACTGAAATCGCGACCACTCTGGCACTCGACATCTCGACCGTCTCTCGTCAAATCAAGGCACTCGAGTCCGCCGGCCTCGTCGTGAAGCGCCCCGACACGAACGACGCAAGGGCAACGCTCATCGCACTCACTCCGGAGGGCGATCGCGTCACCACCGCACTGATGAATCGGCGCGGTCGAATGATCACGTCTGCGCTCGCAAATTGGTCGCCCGAAGACCGAGCGACCTTCGAGGCACTTCTGAGCACGTTCGTAGAGCAACTCGAGATCAGCGTCGACGAATCGAGATGACCCACGGATAGTGGACGCCCGACAAACCAACTTACGACGGTAGCGGAACACTTGCTACGTCGGGAGCACCCAGATGTTGGCTCAGCGTCTGGATCACAACCGAAGCAGCAGGCTGGGAACTTGAGGTTCGCCACTTCCGTACCTCCGAGGTCGTCGGACGCCTCCACTTCACTCGGGAAGTAGGTTCTCATACAGAGGTGCGAAGATTCTTTGAGTCCTTGGACCTTCTGATCCTGGACTCTCGCCGATTCCCATCTCGGGATTCCGAGAGCTCTTAGAGATCATGGTCGAGCAGAGCGAGCGTACATCGACGTTGATCTCCTCGCAGTTTCCACCCGACAGTTGTCACCGTCTCTTAGACGACCCCACCGCTGCATACGCGCTCGGTAAGCGGCGGTCGAGCCAGAGGCGTGCATCTCTATCCGCAGGCTCTCCTTCGCGACCACTACCGATACCCACCCATGGATGTTGCGAGGCGAGGACCCGGTGCCAGTACGCCATCCAACCCGTCCCATCCGACTCGTTCGAGCCCATGAAGTTCACCATGTCCGTGCGGATCACGAGCGCATCATCGACCTCAATCAGCTCGACAATCCTCGATTCACACGGCCAGTCCATGAGCGAAGAGGTGGTGATCTCCCAAAATCCCCACTGCCCAGGAGTTGGCGCTCGATGAGGAACAACAAGATTTCTATGGGTATGGCCGGTGAGCCAGCACACCACGTTCCCAAAGGAATGCAGCGTCTCAATCAGCTCTTGACCCTGTACGTACCCAGTGCTGTCGCACACAAGTGGATTATCAAAATGCGTGGAAGGGTGATGCGACACCACTATGACGTAACGACTTCCTATGGTCTCGAGTTCAGGGGCGAACACATGCCGGCCAACAGAGCGAAGTTCAGCAGGACACACCTCCGTAACCTGTTCCACCATCCATTCGAACTGCGTCCGAGAGATTGCTCCAAGAGCAGAGCCCCCCTCATACGCACTATCGAGCACCACGAAGCGTACCTGTTCGCCGACATCGTAAGAGAAGTAGCTTCGCTCCAGTGAGATATCATTCTCGGTAAGGCCATGCCCATCAGGAGTTCCCCCAGCCTCGTAAATGCGTCGAAGTTGTTCCCTCTTGCTCATCGGCCGTCGCCGAGGATCTGGAGGCACCTCTCGCTGAGGCGCACTTCGGAAGAACTCCTCCGGAGCGCGTCGAAATCGATCGACGTAAGGGGTGTCGATTCTGCCAGGTAGGTCGACAGACTTCGACGGCCCCTCGTATACGTCGAAGACCGAATCGGAGACCCTTCCGTCACCTTGCACGAGAATCTCGTGATTTCCGTTACAGAGGATCCAATCGAACTGCAGGCCGGGGGATTCGACTTCCCTGCCCGCGCGATCGAGGAGTCCCTCCATCACGGGATAGCCGAGAAACTCCTTGAAGTCGTCACGACCGCCGTCTGGGGTCCAATAAGCTCGCGAACCCGACCACCCGCTATGCACCGATTCGGGACCACCATCGGCGCTGGAAAGCCGGGCACTGCCTCCCTCGAGCAAACGCATTAGCCACTCGAACTCGTTGGTTTGTCCATTGTCGATCATGTCCCCGGTAAGCACCGCAAGCGAGAGACCGGCACCGGTATCAGCAGAGGGCGGAAGCTCATTCATCGCGCGAATCATCTCGATCAGAACGGATCCAGCAAGAAACTCATACGGTCGGTAGCCAAGTAGTAAGGGGAGCACGTCAGCATGATCGACGTATTGATTGACGTACTCGATCCGCGCTGGCGAACGAACGTCTGCGAGCTGAAGATCGGTCAGCTGGACGAAACGGACTAACGACCGAGTTCGTTGCAGCGATCGAGCCCGACCAAGTTCCTCTCTTTCGACAGGCTCTCTCACCGTAACTGGCTTAAGATCGTGGAAGACCGCCTTCGTCCCTTCACCAATGACCGAGCCCCTCTCAAATCGGATACCGAGGGGAGGAAGCTGCCTCGAAGCACTCATGGGACTATGCCTCCGCCGCGCGCATGGGGCGACTCGCGCGGCGGCCGACTTGGGGTGGTCGGTGGCATAGTACGGGGAGGAGACCTGATTTGATCTCCGGCTGGAAGTCGGATCTCAAACTCATGAGGTCAATCTACGGAGACAACCTTGACCAGACCTGACGACGAGGTAAACGCCGGCTAGCAATCAAACAACAACTCAGCGACCTGGCTACCTCGGTTGCATGAGCTTCGAAGCTAACGTAAAACTACAAGTTGACACGAGGACGAAGAGAACGCTGATTATGTCACAGAACCAAAGTCGAAGGTGGTTTCAGAGAAGGTCTCAGTCAGAGCAACCGACAGCCTTACCGTCCCCGATGGCGGGAAAGCTACGCCCCAAGACGG
>JBMFXL010000040.1:0-9258 GCA_049964275.1 Acidimicrobiales bacterium
TGGGAAGTCTTGTCTCTCCGGTCACACCCGCTGATGAGTTCACCTATCAACTCGCGCCAAACCAATAGCGACGATCTGGGACGAAAGTACTCAAGATGGGTTGAGATGCGCCGATGGATTCTCTAAGAGGAGTTCGGCCGACCCAATGCAGTCTCCCCCTGCAGGGCGTCGGCCACTCCCCGAGGATTCAAGGTTCCCACTTGGTCGTGACGATAAGAGTTCATGGAACCTTCTGCTGTCTTGGACTCCCTGCTTGTTGAGCTACATCGAAGGGGAGGTTCTGACCTTCATCTCAAGCCATTGTCCCCTCCTCGAATTCGTGTCAATGGGACCCTTGAGGCGCTTGCGATCGAAGGCATGTCACCGGAGCAAATCGGTTCCATCGCGCGCGCGGCGATGTCGCCTGAGATGTGGGAGACCTTCCGGGGGCGACGAGAAGCTGATTTCGCCTATCGTAAGGATGGACTTGGGCGTTTCCGCGTGAACGCGTTCGTCCAACGAGGGACGATCTCGATGGTGTTCCGAGCAGTCAGTACCGAACCCCCTACGACTGCCACCTTGGGACTTCCCGACACCTTGAACACTATCGCTGATCACAAGCGTGGTTTGATTCTCGTGACGGGCCCGACTGGATCAGGTAAATCTTCGACGCTTGCAGCGATGGTCGACCACATCAACTCGACGCGCAGCGATCACATCATCACGATTGAAGATCCCATCGAGGTACTTCATCGCGACAAACGCTCCATCGTCAATCAGCGCGAGATCGGTATGGACACTGCTGACTTCTCGGTGGCGATGCGTGCAGCGATGCGACAGGATCCCGACGTGATTCTTGTGGGTGAAATGCGCGATATGGAGACGGTCAATGCTGCCATTCAAGCCGCCGAGACTGGACACTTGGTGCTTTCGACCCTGCATACGATTGGTGCGGCAGAAACGGTAGTGCGCATCGTCGACTTCTTCCCACCCCATCTTCAACAGCAGATCCGAGTGTCGCTTGCCGGGACCCTCCGCTCGGTAGTGTGTCAACGCTTAGTGAAGTCCATTGATGGGAAAGGGCGATATCCGGCGCTCGAGATCATGATCAACAATGGCCGAATCATGCAGTGCATCGTCGACGCACAAAAGACGTACGACATCACGGAGATCGTCGCGGAGGGTGGCTTCTATGGTATGTGCACCTTCGATCAGAGCCTTGTCGAGCTGTATCGAGCGGGAAAGATTGATCTCGATGAAGCCATGACCCACGCGACGAATCCCCATGACCTTCGGTTGACGCTCACGAACCTCGGACTTCTTGCCGCTGGCTAATGAAGTTCGTGTGACACCTGTCACCAATTGCAATGAGGTGGATACAGTTACGCGCTACCTTCGCTCCGTGTTATCCGTGCATTTTTACGGAGTCCGGGGCTCATTCCCTGTTTCCGGAGAGGACGTGCGTCGCTACGGCGGGAATACGGCATGTATTGCGATCCGCGAGGTGATGGGATCCTCCCTCGGTGCGCCCCTATTCCTTGATGCAGGCTCTGGTCTCAATCGGGCTGGTGCGCAGCTGATACAGGAAGATATCCCAAGTGCAACGGTGATCCTGAGCCATCTGCACTGGGACCATATCCAGGGCCTACCGTTTTTCCCACTACTCGACAAGGAGAATGGGCAGACCAATGTTTTCGTGCCGGCCACCTACCTAACGCCCCACGACGCGCTCGCTCGGGTACTTGCGCCGCCAGTGTTTCCCGTTACGCTCGGGGGACGCCCGGGCCACTGTGTGATCCAGGCAGCCCCGCCCTCGATGGAGCTCGAGGATCCCCATGTCCAGGTTTCTACTCTCGTGATCGCTCATAGTGATCCGACGATTGCGGTTCGAGTCGACTCCGCGCGCAGCTCGCTAGCGTACGTCACCGACCATCAGGAGCCCATCGACGGAAGAGCGGAATCAGCACTCGTGGAGTTTTGTCGAGACGTCGATCTCCTCGTACACGATGCGCAGTACACGAAGAAGGAATTTCGTTCGAAGGCTACTTGGGGTCACTCCACCTATGAGTTTGCGATAGAAGTCGCGCGCGCGAGTGGTGCGGGGCGTCTCGCCTTCTTCCACCACGACCCGTCGAGGTCCGACGAAGCGCTCGATGATATTGTGTCGTCACTTGCAGGCCGGTTTGACGATGTGGGCATGGTGGCCGCCTGGGAGGGCATGGATGTGCTGCTTGCCTGAGGCGAGCAGTGGGTGTCGCGGTAAGGTCAATCCCGTAATGTGAGGAGAGCACTGGAGGTATGGTGGCTGAGATCGAGCCGTCGAGTGTCATTCGAGATGTGGTAATCGTACGTCCCCAGGCCTTCGGAGACCAAAGAGGAAGATTTCTCGAAACCTATCGGAGGTCATGGTTTCCTCTCGGACGAGAGATGGTACAGGGTTCCCGTTCGGACAAGATCGCAGGCTCCCTGGTTGGGTTCCACTACCACCTCCATCAAGCGGACTACTGGTTCATCGTGAAGGGAAGGGCAACGGTTGCGCTTCATGACCTCCGCGTTGGCTCGGAGACTGAAGGCGCCACCTTGGCACTTGAGATGGGCGAGGAGAATGAAGTCGGACTTTTTATCCCTCCTGGAGTGGCCCATGGGTTCGCCACCATCACCGACATCACGCTGACGTATTTGGTAGACGGGTATTACAACCCATCTGACGAGCTCGGAGTCAGATTCGACGACCCGGCGATCGATGTCGACTGGGGTGTCACGGACCCTGTGGTGTCAGATCGGGATATGACGAATCCCCTGAAGGCGGAAATTGCTCCAGAGTATCTTCCAAGGATCACCCTGCGTACCTGAACTGTGCTACGGTTGTGACTGTCAGCGAGATTGGTGAGCGATACATGGAGGTATCACCGAGGTGGCGACCAATGAGGCCCTTTCACGGATGGATGACATCTCCCAGTGCGCGGCGCGCGCGGAGCGGCATCGCCAGCAGGTAACACTCGTTGCCCTCTCCGGGATCTTTGCCGTCCTGGCAGTTCGAGACCTTGTGCGATTCTCGCTGGGCGATCCGCTCGGCTTCGGCTTTCATTTACCGTCTTTGAGCTCCCCTTTTGCACCAGCCTTCGTGTTGATGCTGATTCTTGGCGCGATGCTGGTGCTCCCGATGCTGGGACTTGGACGATCGCCCCATGTGATGGTACGCCCAGGAGACGTGGAGTTCTCCATGGACGATCTTCTTGGATCGGTTCGTTTGAAGGAAGGACTCACTGAACTTATTGAGGAGTATCGTCATTTTGCCACGTTGGAGCGGGAGCATGGAGGAAAGCCTCCAAGGGCGGTGCTCTTCGAGGGGCCCCCGGGGACGGGAAAAACGATGGCGGCGAAGGTCTTGGCACGTGAGAGCGGGGTTCCTTTCCTCTTTGTAAGTGCCTCGTCGTTTCAGTCCATGTATTACGGGCAGACGAGTCGTAAGCTGCGCTCGTTCTTCCGGCATTTGCGACGCCTCACCAGGAGGTACGGTGGAGCCATAGGCTTCATCGAGGAATTCGACTCTATCGGCGCCTCTCGCGCCGGCCTTGGTCCGGGATCTGGACGCGAGGGCGTTGCTGGTGTTGTGGGGGAACTTCTCGTACAGCTGCAGTCCTTCGAGGTTCGACGATGGAGCATCGACCGCATACTCCATCGAGCCGTCCCACGAGACGAGATCGAACCTCGTTTCCTACTACTTGCTGCAACGAATCGTGCCTCCGATCTCGACCCGGCGCTCATACGACCTGGAAGGTTCGACCGTATCGTTCGATTCGAGCTACCTTCCAAACCCTCACGTACAGCGATCATCGATGGACTGCTGGAGCGCCGTTCTTCTCAGTCGGGAGCCGTGGTCGACCGCGAGACAATCGAACTCGTTGCGTCGATGTCCTCAGGCATGTCGCAGGCTGGATTGAATCGTTTGATTGAAGAGGCCTCGATCCTTGCGTGGCGCCATGGAGGAGGTATGACCAAAGACGACCTTTGCGCTGCACTTTCCCGAGTCAGTCTTGGCACTATCGATCCCATCCGGTTCGATGACGCGCAGCGTTTGAGGATTGCGGTTCATGAGGTAGGGCACGCGTTCTACACCTGGCGACGCTCGACTATGTCGAAGGTTGGCCTGGTGTCGATCCTCAAGCGCTCATCGGCACTTGGTCTTACTGCGATGTATCAACCAGACGATGCTCCGCTTGTCTTGAGGAGCGAGCTGATCGAAGTCATTGCGTCATCGTTGGGTGGAATGGCTGCCGAAGAGCTATTCCTAGGCGAGCCTTCGACTGGTAGCTCAAGTGATCTTCGGGCCGCGACCGAGCGGGCGTTCGAGTATCTGACTACCTACGGATTGGGCGAATACCTCAACGTAGTGGGGACCCTTGATCGAACGCAGTACGCCGCGCTCCTTCTTGGTGAGGGACCACTCAGGGATGAAGTCAATCGGCTTCTCGGCGAGGCAAAGGCACGTGTGAGTGAGCTCTTGCACGAAGAAGCCGACCTTGTCTGGAAGCTCATCCTGCGCCTTCTTTCTCAAGACGAACTCGATGAGGCAGAATTGCGCGAACTGTTAGGCCCTCCGCGCATTGATGCAGAGGGTGTGGGTTCGATCGATCTCGACGGTTTGTATCTTCCGCGATAGCGAGCTCTATCAGGGGCTCGAGGGGCCAACTGTGAGATTGCTCAGAATGAAGGTTCAGGGTCAGAATGCGAGGCGAGTTCTTCCTACACTGGATTTGAATGCATTATGCTTCTCGCCACCTGCGGGGGGCGCCTAGCTCGGAGGCTTCGTGAGGAGGGATTCCAGAGGGTGACACCGATCCTGATAGTCGCGATTCTCATACTTGTCATCGGGGCGCTCTCGGGCGCGACGATGTCGGCCTTTCGCAAAGAGAAGCGTTCGATCGAATCCCACAAGCGCTTGCTCGGACTCATGGAGGAGATGTCCACCTCGGGCGATGTCACCGCTCCGAACGCCCCAGATCCGCGTTCTGTGGGTCAGGCACACGTTCGCCCAATTCGTGCCGGTGAATCAGTCGACCAGAGGCGACCAATGGTCGACATTCCTATCGAAGCCCCTCGGGAGGCGCGTCCATACGTCGCTCCACAACGTATGAACGCACCTGCGACCTCGATTAGGGAGAATCTGGACGACCACTCGACCGCGCCTGAGGACGCCACCATACAAATGAATCGAGTGGTGATTGATGATCTGGCGCCCTCCAGTACGGAGCGAACCTCCGTACCCTTAGGGGGTACTTCTCCGAAATCGCGCGCGAGGGCCGGTGGCCGTCATGTGGCGAGTAGCGCGCAGGTGAAGGTTGCATCGCTTGTCGCACTCATTGTGTTAGGTGTGGGGTCGGTGACCGCTGCGGTGTTCTATGCATCGAATGCCAAACAACCTCATACCGCCTCAAATTCGCTGACCTCCACATCGAAAAAGCCCAAGTCGCCAACGTCATCTACTACTACAACCGCTGCGCCAGCGATTCTGACGGCGGTCAGTTCGGACGCATCCGGAGCTACCTACGCGTTACCTTCCGGTTCGGTGAGCGTGGTGCTTCATGCGACGGCTCCGTGCTGGGTAGAACAGTCCACGACTCCCGGTGGAACCATCCAATGGGCGCAGACCTTGGGAGCGAATCAGAGTTATACGTTGACTGCGACGAACTCCCTTTGGTTGCGCACAGGGAACGTAGGTGTACTGTCCATCACTGTCAACGGAGTGCCCGTGAAGATCCAAGCTCCTCCAGGGCCCTATAACTTCACGTTCTCGACAACTGCCTAGCGGTGGAGTGCAAGCGCGGCTTCGAGGCCTGCCGCGAAAAGGAGTAGTCCTCCGATGAGGGAACCGGAGAGATTGGCGAGACCGAGCGACCGAGTTCCTCGCCGTACTAGTAGAAAGTACGTCTCGTAGACGAAGGTCGAGAAGGTCGTATAGCCACCAAGAAAGCCTGTGCCGAGAACCATTTCAAGGTCGTGCGGGATGATTCGATCGGATGAGAGTCCGGTCATCAGGCCAAGCAGCAGCGCCCCCGTGAGGTTGATGGCTAAGGTGCCGTAGGGGAACCGACTCTTGGTCGCCTGGGTGATCTTACGGTCCCCGAGATACCTGCAGCCTGCGCCCAGGCCGCCAGCGATGGAGGCAACCGCAATCATTAGCATCGAATCGTACCGGAGTGTGGTCTCAGGATTCATCTCCCGTCGACGGTCCGATCGTCAACATCTGGGTGGCGGTCAAGGTCGCGAACGTGCCAGGTAGGTGGGTGCCAACCCAATTGGCGAGCTCCAACAGCGCCTCAGACGACGGGTCAATGCAAATGATCAGTGCGCCGAGCCCGTCCTCGGTCGAGAGCAGGCGACTACGTTCCACATGACGATGGGCGCCAAACCCTTCGGCAGCTCGAATGATCGTAGCGCCGCCGATTCCTCTCCCGAGCGCTTCTTTGACGACTGCGTCGACCGCGACGTGCCGCCCAATGAGATCGTCTTGATTGAGATAGATAGTGAGTTGAAAGCCGTCACTTTGTCGCATCACTAATTGGCCTCCTGACGGAGTAGGTAGATTCTTACCAGGGCGTAAATTCCCACGAAGGCGAGAAAGCCAAACCCGACACTACTCAAGAGATATGTGAACGAGACGCCGAACTGTCCGTTCCGTATGAGGAGCACGAAGCCTGCACAAAGCGTCGAGAAGGTGGTGAGTCCGCCACATATGCCGGTTCCCACGAGCGCTCGAAATTCACCAGCACGGGTAGGCGGGTGATGGTCGATGATGCTGATGACTCCACCGAGTAAGCCAGCACCAGCGAGGTTGGCCGCGAAGATTCCAAGGTCGAATCCATCTGACGTTGGATGAAGAAGATGGGTGAGTTCGATCCGGAGGAATGTACCGACTACACCTCCGATGATCACCACGAGGACCAGTCTCCGGGTCGAAGCATTCATCCTCGAGGTCATGGGAACCATCTCCGGGAGGAGGTCGGCAACTGCATCGAAGACTACGCCGTCGTCGGATCGATTGGTCCGCTGAGGGCAGTGACAAGGAATGCGAGCACGTTGGCTTCGTCTCGCCACGCGTCATAGCGCCCGCTTGGTCCCATGTGTCCCGCGCCAAGCTCGGTGTGAAGGACGAGTTGGGTGGCTGGCGAGAGTTGTCGAAGCTTGGCGGCGAACTTCGCGGGTTCCCAATAGGAGACGCGGGGATCGTTGAGTCCGGCGGTCAGATAGAAGGCGGGGTAGGTCACTGATGCTCGGAGGTTGTCATACGGGGAGTAGGACGCCATGAGATCGTAGATCTCCCGGTCTTCAAGTGGATTGCCCCACTCCTCCCATTCGGTGACAGTCAGGGGCAATTCGGGGTCGGAGATCGTGGTGAGACAGTCGACGAACGGCACCTCTGCAATGATGAGGCGAAAAACTTCCGGCGCCATGGTTGCAATGGCACCCATGAGGAGTCCACCTGCACTGCCGCCACGTGCCGCAAGTAATTCTGGGGTCGTGAGTGATCTCTCGATCAGGAGCCTTGCTGCCGAGATGAAGTCCGTGAACGTATTGACCTTGTAGCCGAGCTTGCCATTCTCGTACCAATTGCGTCCGAGTTCACCTCCGCCTCGCACGTGCGCAACCGCATAAATGAATCCTCGATCGAGGAGGGAAAGTCTTGCGACTGAGAACGATGGATCGATCGCGTGCTCATAGGAGCCGTATCCATAGAGCAGGGTCGGTCGTGGTACGGCCAGATCGAGGTCGGCGCGGTGCACGATCGAGACGGGGATCCTTGTGCCATCGACCCCATCCGCCCAGATGCGGTTCGCCACGTAGTCCGCAGGCTGATAGCCCCCTACGACCTCCTGCTCTTTGAGGAGCCGAGTCGAGTAGTCGGCGAGGGAGAGTTCATAGACCCCATGGGGACGCGTGAACGAGGTGTATTCGTACCGGAACACGTCGGTATCAAACTCTGCGTTGGCAGATGGCCAGATCGTCGCGAGCGCGTCTGGCTGTTCGATCACCTTCGTCACACCGTCAGCGAGTCGCTGGAGCCGCAATTCCAAGAGACCCTCTCGTCGTAGCAAGATGACGAGGTGGGAGCGGAAGAGTTCAATACCCTCAAGGCGTTCATCCTCGGCGAACGTGATGAAGTCGCTCCACTCGGATTTGTTGGCCCCGCGGGCATCGTCGGGAAACGACACGAGTCGGAAGTCCGTTCGACCGAAGTTGGTAACTACAAAATATCCCAGGTCATGGTGATCGAGTGAATACTCGATACCGGTTTCGCGACCCACGAACAGGGTGGGGGGGTCGAAGGGCGAGAGGGCGGGTATCGTCCACTGCTCGGTCGTCGTCTTCGACTGAACGTCGATCACGAGGAAGCGATCGTCCGAGGTCTTCGAGACATCCACAAAGAATCGCTCGTCATCCTCTTGGAAGACCAGTACGTCGGAGTCCGACTCAGTGCCGAGCACGTGCCGCCAGACTTGGAAGGGCCGCATTGATTCGTCAGCGCGCGTGTAGAGCACGCAGGACGAGTCTTCGGACCAGACCAGTCCGTAGTAGGTGTTTGGAATGAGGGTGTAGCTCTCGAGATCATCTCCAATCCGCCCCACCCGGAGTTCGAAGGACTCGGAGCCGTCAAAATCTACTGAATACGCAAGCTGGCGGTGGTCTGGACTTACGCTCGAGGTGCCGAACGCGAGGTACTCGGAGGTGCCGGCAATGACGTTCTCGTCGAGCAGGATCTCTTCCTCGGTTCCACCCCGTGGTCTGCGGCAATGAATGGGGTACTGAAGGCCCTCTACAGTTCGCCCGTAGTATTCGTAAGGTCCTTTCGGTACCGGAATGGAAAGGTCCGTCTCCTTGACCTTTGATCGAATCTCCTCGAAGATCCGATCCTTGAGCGGCGCGAGTGGCGACGTGACCCGTTGGTAGAAGTCGTTCTCAGCGAGGAGGTAGGCCTTCACGTCGGGATCGGTCTCATCACGCATCCAGTAGAACTCGTCGATACGTGTACCCCCAATTCCTTCGAGGGTGTAGGGAATTCTTTTGGGTACGGCAGGCGCAGGCGCCGCGGACCGGAAGAGGGCGTTGAGGTCGTAGTTCATGCTGTACCTGAGCCTATTGCGGCCAGAGTGGATCATGGCAACCCAGGACGTTTTCACGTCCGGCAGTTGTTACTATCTAAATAGGAGAAATTGCAGTCCTCCGATCAATTTGTCTTCGCAGACGGTGATCCTCGCGGTGAAGGAGAGGTCCTATGGC
>JBMFXL010000041.1:0-9203 GCA_049964275.1 Acidimicrobiales bacterium
CGAAGATCATCTCGTTGGGTCATCGCCTGAACCCACTCCCGTTCATCGAGTGAATCCGAGAGCTCGGCTGGGACGACGGCTCGCGCCACGGTGAGATCCACGGGCGTAAAGCCACGAGCGACGTCTCGAGTGCGATGCCCAAGATATGGGGTGTCAACCGTTACGACCGCCACTTCGAACCCCGAATTGACTGCTTCTTTCGCGCATGCCAGGGAGATCTCACGTTCCCGAACAAGGTAGACCTGGTACCACAGTGCAGGCATGGATCGATCTCCGAACGCTGCGTACACCGCCTGATGAGAACTCGGGAGTTGATCCCGGAGAAGCTGAACCCGAACATTGTCGTGCCACGCTTCACCGATCATTCGCGGCCTTACCGAGCTGCGAAACGACGCAGCATACGAAACGCCTGCGGCCCGGGCAGCAAGAGCGATCCCTTCTTCACCAGAAGGATGTAGAAGCGACGCCATCGCCATCGGCGCAACGATGAGCGGCGAAGGAAGCTCTCGAGCAAGGAAATGCGTGGCGTCTGATCCCCGTCCGTCAGAATGGAGCACTCGTGGGATCAATCGAAACTGCTCCCACGCTTCCAGTGTTCGACCACGTGTCGTATCGCTCGATGAACCACCGGCATAGTAGTCATACACTTCCCCCGAGAGACGGTTCTGCGCGAGACGCTCAAGGTCTTCGTAAAGGTAACGACTTTGCACTACCTCAGGCTACCGATGATCGCCCTTCGTGCTTCGGCAGATCCTCGTGAGGATTTTCCGCTAGAAGTAGATGATCTTCTTCGCGCGCTCCGTGACGTCATTGATGTCGTCGGTCCATGCCCCGGTCGAGAGATACTTCCAGCCACCGTCGCAGATGATCATCACGATGGTGCCCTCATCTATCTGAGAGGCGCACTTGCGAGCTCCCTGAAGAATTGCGCCCGAGGAAATGCCGGCAAAAACACCGACCTCGGCAAGGAGCCGAACACCTTCGATCGACTCCTTCGGGCCAACGATGGTCTTTCGATCCAAGAGTTCCGCACCGTCGTTATCGGTAAAGATCGGCGGGATATAGCCATCATCAAGGTTACGAAGCCCATCGACCATTTCGCCAGATGGGGGTTCGATCGCCCAAAGCTGAACGTCAGGGTTGCGCTCCTTGAGAAACTTACCGACTCCCATCAAGGTACCCGAAGTGCCAAGCCCCGCGATGAAGTGCGTTACCTCTGGGACGTCACGCCAGATCTCTGGGCCCGTACCTTCGTAATGCGCGAGCGGGTTCGCGGGATTGGCGTACTGATAAAGAAATACCCACTCTGGATGTTCTCCGGCAAGCCGTTGCGCCATGCGCACCGCACCGTTCGAACCCTCTGAACCCGGGGACTCGATGATCTCTGCTCCCCACACCGCAAGAAGCTGCTTGCGTTCAATGGAGACGTTGGAGGGAAGCACGATCTTGATGTGATAACCCTTCATACGACACACCATCGCCAAACCGATTCCAGTATTGCCCGAGGACGGCTCGATGAGGGTCTGTCCCTCCTTGCCAGGAACGAGTCGTCCATCCTTCTCGGCCTGCTCGATGAGTGACAACGCCACGCGATCCTTGACCGAACCACCGGGATTTTGCCCCTCAAGTTTTGCCAAAACTCGCACCCTCGGATTAGGGCTGAGTTCCGAGACGTCAACGATCGGCGTATTGCCGATTAGTTCAAGGATGTTCGAGTAGACCGTCATGGCTTAGAGGGATCCCCCAGCGACAGCAGGGAGAATCGCGAGCTTGTCCGACGGACTCACCTTCGTATCCAGCTTGTCGAGGTACCGAATATCGTCATCGTTGAGATAGATGTTGACGAACCGATGCATCGTCCCATCCTCGTTGACGACCTGCGGAAGGAACTCTGGAAACTTGGTTCCGATGCTCCGGAGGATCTCCCCCACGGTCTCGCCCTCTGCGTCAATGGTCGAGTTACCGCCGGTACTCGGTCGTAGCACTGTAGGAATTCGCACTTCCGCCACGATGGCCTCCGTAAATTGTTGACTAAGCCTATTGAATTTTAGTGCTTTCAACAACAAGCGGGACTTCGTAGATGTTCCCACGTTCAATTCGATATCCCCGAACCTCTTCGATCTCAAGTCGTAGCGATACCAAGACGTAGAGCCAACTTGGGTCAGGCGCTTGGGCCACATCGGTCGGAGATGGGAACGCCTCGGAGCGAGTATGAGAGTGATAGACCCCGATGATCTCGAGTCCAGTTGCCTCCGCGTGTTGATCGGCATGCAACATATCGAGAGGATGAACCGTATAGACCCTCGCGGACTGCGCCTCGTTCCGAGCCGGATACACTTGTTTTACCTGCGTAGCTTCGCCAATCAACAGACCGCATGCCTCCAAGGGATAGCCGTTGAGGCAATCTGCGACCATTCTGTCGTACGCAATTTGATCGATTACGAACACACCGTCAACATACCTCCATGGAGGAGGACATGACTCCCACCAAGACAAAACGAAAGCAACTTCAAAGTGCCGTCGACGGCAAGCGTCTGATCGCATCCAACAAGAAGGCACGACACGACTACGACTTCCTCGAAGTCATCGAATGCGGCATCGCACTCAGAGGCAGCGAAGTAAAGAGCTTGCGTGAGGCTCGAGTGCAACTCCGCGACTCGTACGCTCGAATCGACGGAGGCGAGGTTTGGCTCTTCGGGGTCCACATTTCGCCCTACGAGATGGCCGGCGCATACGGAGCGCTCGATCCAATGCGAGTGCGCAAGTTGTTGCTCCATCGCACACAGATCGACAAACTCCGAAATCAACTACAGCTGCAAAAACTGACCCTGGTTCCGGTATCTATGTACTTCCGATCAGGTCGGGTCAAGGTCGAACTCGCGCTCGCGAAGGGGCGCCATACCTACGACAAGCGCCGTGAATTGGCCAAGCGAGATGCTGAATTAGAGGTCAGGCGAGTTGCCAAGAACCTAGGAGTGAGAATCTCATAGACTAGGCAACTACACTGGAGTGTTCTCCGGAAATCCCGGAAGACAGCACATGGGGGTGACAGGCTTCGACCTCGGACAATCAACGCAAGAGAAGCGAGCAGTGCTCTCCGGAGGCACTTTAAAAAGCCGGAACCAAAATAAACGCCGAGCCTCAGCTCGCACTCGCTGCCTAACCGCAGCGACGCTCTTCCGGTCTAAGTGTTAGTGATCGGGTCCAGAGTGTCATCTCATAACACTTACCGGCAACCGACCCACCTGAGTAGCCGGGACAATTAGGTGGAAAACCGATGAGTCTTGTCAAGAGGACAAAATCGGAAATCTCATCTTGGCTGCGCTCGGAGAAGGCTTGTTGCGAGACCGGGGGACGCGGGTTCGATTCCCGCCACCTCCACTCATGTAACGAAATGCAAACCGGTGTCCCCTGAATGGACGGGCACCGGTTTTGCGTTCTGGTCCCGTTCGTCGCTAGGCGGCTGGGGTCGCAACCGCCTGGTACCCAAAAGTAGGGATACGCGGGACGTTCGAGGTGAGCGCAACCTGGTCTATGAGCTCGCGCTGGAGTTACTCGACGGCGTCAGGATTGCCTTCTCCGGCAATCTGGCAGATCTGCACCTAGGGAGCCCGGGATCGCTCGGGGGTAGTGAGCTGGGGCGTGGCTACGTTGAGCTGGGCGACGACTGCTTACGGCGGCCGACCAGTTCGTCGCGACGTTGGGTCAGTTCAGTGACCCGGAGTGAACCAATCGTCGCAGGCATCTCGCCCGTCTCGAAGGCTCGCAGGTAGTGGTCGAGCCCGGTCACGGTGTCGCATAGCTAGGTCTCGATACTCGCCAGCTCGGCCTCAAGTCGGGAGCGGTTGTCGGCTACGTAGTCGATTGCCGCGCCAATGGCCTGCTCGAAGTGATCGGATCGGGACGGAGTCTGGATCCGATCATCGATGACGGCGGACTCCAGGTCTTCTGCTGCTACCCGCCTGCTAGGGCATCCGAATATGCCTTTGGTCAGGCAGTTCCGGTAGGCGTAGTACCGGCAGAAGCCGTTCCGACCTTTCGTGCCAGCGCCGGGGTTTCGACACCGACGCGCTTGCCGCCAACATCGTCAGCGAAGACAAAGAGCGACTCAACGACGATGAACGTACCTACACCGAAGTTCCCTTCGGCATTCGCATCGAAATGTCGGACCAAAGTGAGTGACCTGGGCCGTTGGTTCAGTCAGCTCCTACGCGGACTGGCCACCATGACCAGGGACGACGCTCATGTCGACTCAAGCACTTCGTTCGGTCAGCTTCTTGCGTTGGCGGCGTGGAGCGCGATTACGCCAGCGGAACGCTGCGGTTACCAGGAGACCAAGAATCCAGCCCAATACTGCCGAACAAAGCACCAGCCACACAAGGGAGATTCGGGATCGACCGAGGATCCAATCAACGCGAACTCGAGCGGTATTGGCAACCGCGAGCGCGACAACGGAGCCCAGAACAACAATCGCGAGCACCGCGTAACTATGAAGTCGGAAGCGATGGAAGAGGCGAGTGAATTTCGCACTCCTTGTCTCCGCCATGCTCTGGGGTGCAGCAGTTGCTGCCTCGGTCGTCCCATTTGGCGCCACATGGTTCTCAGGTTGAACAGGCTCATCGCTCTCTAACGGGCGGGATTCAGATGATGCGAGGTTGGAGTCCATGACATGGACCTCCTTGAACGATGCAAGAAGGGATCTACCTTCTCGACTGGTAATTAGACAACTATATCATGAAACATATGTCTAGTGTTGATATTCTTTCAGTCATGAACGGCAGCACCAGACCTCGCTGGACCTTCCTCACCACCCACGCTCAGGTCCTCACCTGTATCGCGCGCGACCCGAGTATCCGACTACGGGAGCTCGGCGAGTGGATTGGAATTACGGAGAGGGCCGCTCACCGAATCGTCGTGGAACTCACGAATGAGGGTTATCTCATCCGCGAACGGAGCGGTCGACGGAACAGCTACACCATCAATACCCATTTTCCCCTACCCGATCGGGTTGCATTGGGTCAAAACGTCGGAGCACTACTCGCGCTTTTGGCTACTGGTCAGGAGGCTTGATCAAACTCACGTCATTTCCCGCGGTATCCGAACGCTTAGGTCGGTCCACCTTTAGGTCGTGAAGCTTTACAGCAACACGCCTATCAACCGCGGGTACCTGGCCATCACAAGGGCAAATCTCTGTAGGTTCTCTGCGTCGCCGGGGGGACCACCATTCCTGATCCAGTTGACAGCACCCTAGTCAGCAGATCAAGGGGCATAATTGTGGGGTCGGGACATACTTGAGTTTCGAGTGCCTCGTGGTACGTGATCGATCCACCCGAACGCCCCGGCCTTGACCACGGCGCAACGTCAAGCAGGAGACGCCCATAAAGTCGTCGACTCAGCCAGTGCGCGCGCAAGATACTCCCCCGTTTGAGTCGAGCGATCGAAGGCGAGCGCTTCGGGAGTACCCTCGAATACGATCGAGCCTCCATGGCTACCCGCGCCAGGACCAAGGTCGATTACCCAGTCAGCATGAGCAATGACCGAAGGGTGATGCTCGATCACCAATACCGAGTTACCCGCGTTGACCATGCGATCCAAGAGTGCGAGCAACGTTTTGATATCGGCCAGATGCAGGCCCGCAGTCGGTTCATCAAGCGCATAGATCCCTTCATCATCTCCAAGGGTGGCTGCAAGCTTGAGACGCTGGTGCTCGCCCCCCGAGAGCGACGTCAGCGGCTGACCTAGCGTGATATACCCGAGGCCAACGTCGATCAGACGTTCCAACAAGGTCGTCACTCGAGGAGTTCGCGCCTCGCCCATTGCAAAGAACTCGTGGGCGTCAGCGACCGTGAGCTCGAGCACCTCACTGATGTTGAGCCCACCCACTCTCCACTCGAGCACAGAGGCATCGAAACGTCTGCCCTCACACTCTTCGCAGATGGTCGGAACACTTGCCATCACCGCAAGATCGACGTACGTGACACCGAGACCATTGCAGCTTTGACACGCGCCCTCCGAGTTTGAGGAAAAGAGTGCAGGCTTCACACCGTTCACCTTGGCAAATAAATTCCGTAGGTGATCCATCACACCGGTGTAGGTGGCGGTCGAACTACGTCGTGAGCCACGGATCAACCCCTGATCGACTCTCCTTGCACCCGAAGATGCAGCGAGCGCACACTGCACCAATGAACTCTTGCCCGACCCCGAGACGCCGGTCACCGCCACGAGCACGCCGAGGGGAATATCAAGGTCGATCTCCTTGAGATTATGCAAGGATGCATTTCGAACCATGAGATAGTCCTTGGGTGTGCGCACTGAATCCCTGACTCGAAGTGGGTCGCGAAGGTGCCTACCCGTGGTCGTACCACTCGTCGTCAGGCCCTCAAAATCCCCCTCATAACAGACTTCACCCCCCGCACGACCTGCTCCTGGACCAAGATCAACGATATGATCCGCGACTCTCATGGTGGAGGGCCTGTGCTCTACGACCATGACTGTGTTGCCTTTGTCCCTCAAGCGGAGGAGGAGTCCGTTCAGGCGCTCGATGTCATAGGGATGGAGCCCAACGGTGGGCTCGTCGAACACGTAGGTCACATCGCTGAGCGAAGAACCGAGATGGCGCACCATTTTCACTCGTTGGGCTTCCCCTCCCGAAAGTGTCCCAGTAGGACGCTCGAGGGTGAGATAACCCAGGCCAACCTCTATGAACGAATTGAGCACCTCTGCGATCGCGCCCAGCAGTGGCCTCACTTCGGGAAGAGCGAGCGCCTCGACCCACTTCGCGAGTGCAGCAATTTCGATCGCACTCACCTCTGCGATATTGAGACCTGCAATGCGCGACGACCGCGCCCGTTCACTCAACCGCGTACCCTCACACTCGGGACAGGTCACAAAAGTGGCAACGCGGTCAACGAATTCACGCAGGTGCGGCTGAAGACCTCCGGGATCTTTGCTCAAGATCGACCGCTGAACCCTGCCGACCAGACCCTCGTAGGTCATGTTGATTCCCGCTATTTTCATTCGCACCGGTTCGTGATAGAGGAGGCGGTGGCGCTCTTCGTCGGTGAAGGAGCCAACAGGTTTGTCAGGGTCCACGAGACCTGACTCAGCGTAGAGACGTGCGTTCCAGCCGCCTCGCGAATACCCAGGCACAAGAATGGCCCCTTCGCGAATCGACTTTGACGGATCGATGATTTGCGAGAGGTCGAGATCCGAGATGGAACCTCTCCCTTCGCAACGTGGGCACATTCCACCAAGTCGACTAAAGGTCTGGCGAGTGGGTCTGGCCCCACCGCGCTCGACCGTCATGACTCCGCTGGCACGGACGGTTGCAAGATTGAATGAAAAAGCGCTTGGTGGTCCCACCTTCGGATCACCAACACGCGAGAAGAGAATCCTCAAAAGTGTGAGGGCATCGGTCACCGTCCCGACCGTCGAGCGTGGATCACCACCAAGTCGCTGTTGGTCGACCACGATTGCCATCGTGAGACCCTCAAGGAGGTCGACGTTGGGCCGTGCCACGGTGGGCATGAATCCCTGTACAAACGTGCTGTAGGTCTCATTGAGGAGGCGTCGGGATTCAGCTGCAATGGTATCGAAGACCAGGGAACTCTTGCCCGATCCCGAGATACCAGTGAACACGGTGAGTCGCCGTTTTGGAACGGAGATCGTGACGTCTTTGAGATTGTTCTCGCGTACGCCGTGCACTGAGATCACGTCAAAGCGATCAGACACCGTCTGCTCGGATTGTGGTCGCTCTCCATCCGACACCTGCGCGCCTCCCTCTCTCCATCGCCACCAGCCCACATGTGCGGCGCATCAGTGGCGCCGCAGCCAATGAGCCCTCCGTGGTCGAAGTCTATCGATCGACGCCTGGACCCACCAGGGTGTACCACGCTCGACGGTTCGGTCGAACGTTATGCCCTAAGCGGGCTCAGACCTCGGCAATTGCGGAACTCGATTGACCAGCCCAGCTGGCCGGTGCACCCCAAACAGCAAGGAATGCGCCCATTAGTTGTGCGGGATGCGCGCGGCCAGAAGTTCGAAGACCAATTCAAGGCCATCCTCCTCGTCGATCTGAGAACCGACCAAGGTAAATCCCGCTCGCTCTACGATCCGTCGAGACGCAATGTTCGCCGGGGCAATCGACGCCCTCACTACCTCGACCAGGGGCTCCGTCGACGCGCGCTCGAGCAACAGCCGAAGCGCACCATGACCGAATCCCATCCCCCTAAACGAAGGTGCAACGGCGTACCCGACTTCGACCATACCACGCTCATCTGGAGCGCCATGGAACCCTGCGTGTCCCACGACGTTGCCCGACGACACCTCAACGAGTGCGCCCGCAACCCACAGCTCGTCCTCGGGGTGCTCTACCAGTTGCTGTCTGCGGAGTCGCCAGAGAAAGCGCCACGTCGAGTCCAAGAAGTACTGAGGTAGCACAAGCCCACACCGCTCGGATGCGTTGCGGAGATCATCATCCGCCAACGCAGCAATCGCATCCCGTCCGAGTGGTACGAGGGCCACCGCCACTGAATCCACCATGAACGCACCCTAGGTGACCCACGCCACAAGTTGCCTGTACTCGGATTGACCAGCGCTCCGAGAAATATTGTCTCACCGATGTGGCGGGTCGCACTTCGGGGCGGTAACGTAACGGCACGACATACATACAGGGCAGCGGAGCCAGGAAGCCGGTGAAAATCCGGCACGGTGCCGCCACTGTAACCGGGGAGTGAACTCCACGATGGTCACGGCTCGAAGGAGCTGGAAGACCGGAACGAGCGATGATCCGGGAGTCAGGATACTGACCGATGCCCTCCCTACCCGGGGCGAGAACACCCCGAAGGAGCGTGAACCATGCCATCTCGGCATATTTCCAACCGACCATCTCGTCGGAACACCCGCACTGTTCGACGACTTGGATTCACTGTGCTTGCCGGACCCTTGCTCCTCGCCGCCTGTGGGAGCAGCTCATCGGCCTCCTCTCAAGGAGCCTCAACGAGCAACCCTGCATCCTGCAGCGGAGTGAGCGGCACCCATCATGCACGAGTCGTCGTGGAGAGCTCGAAGTCATCCGTCCTTCAGCGTTGTGTCGGATTTTCGACCCCCACGATCACCGCAACCAAACTATTGAGCAAGGCTCACGTCGAGCTGGGCACCCAGCAGTACTCTTTCGGACTCGCAATATGCCAGGTCGACAACGT
>JBMFXL010000042.1:0-9184 GCA_049964275.1 Acidimicrobiales bacterium
GGTGCGGTGATGGTCAACACGCTGAAATCCGATGAGCCTGTTGACCCTGTCGAGACACTCGCGTGAGTGCGAGGAGCCACAGGGTGGGATGCGTCTGGGATGGCCTTCACCGGTAAGTGATTGGCACGATGTAGAAGCAATCTGACACGTGTGCGATAGGAGCGAACCTCGAAGGATCGCGCCATTGGGGAGTTCGTCGTCCCTAAGGTTGCGAAGTGCAACGATTTCGCATAGGTTATCGAAGATCTCGATTTCAAGAACGCGATGAATGGCGAACCAAGATGCGACTTCGGTACCTTTGGCGGTGAGTCATTATGCGTCTTCCCGTCTTCGTTGAACTCGTGCTGAGCAGGCTCGCCTAGGTCCCCAGTGCTCGAACCGGTGGCAAGTCGTCGAGGTACCGAAGCGAGTCGGGGAGTGGTTCCATCTTGTAGATGGTGGTAATCGAGATGGCGGTAACGGAGCTGGAATTGAGGTGAGCAGCCCGCATGGTGACTTCGGGAGTGGAACCAGGCGCGTATCGGAACCGTCTGAAGCCGACATTGATTTTCGGAGTCACGCTGCTACTCTCGGCCTGTGGGGCATCGACGAGTTCGTCTCATCCAAACGGAGCATCGACACAAAGCGGCTCTACGTTACCGATCACATCGTCTCCATCCAACTCGAAGACCGGTGGCAGCCAGCAAGGCGCAGGAACACCACCGACGACGGCGCCGGCCTGTGGCTCGAATCAGTTGCGGGGAGCGTACCAATGGTCGCTGCAACGAAAAGGATCGACGACCGCGTGGTTCTCTCTCACCAATATCAGCGCTGGTGAATGCACTCTTTATGGTTTTCCTGGCTTCCAACCCCTAAATGTCAGAGGGGTGTCGCTTCCGGTCAAGGTCACTCGAGAAATGACCGGATGGTCGTCGTGGTCGGGAGGCACAGTATCGATCCCGCGAACACTCGTCACTCTCACTCCGAACGCGTCGGTGCAGTTCGAAGCGACCTACTCAAGTACCTGTCCTGGCGGATCATCCTCTGGGTGCACGACCGTTCCGATGGTGCGACTTTGGCCGCCGAATCAGACTCAGGCCTTGGTTGTCCCGCTGCCCCCAAGTGCACACCTAATCGCTGGAGCTCCGACGACTCTCAGCATCGGAGTGAGTCCAGTCATGCTCATTGATTACCCGATGTGTCCTTCGAGTCAACTCAACCTCTCGCTGACTCGTACTCTGCAAGAGGTCGAAGTACTGTACGTGACCTTTGGATTCTCGAACGTAGGAACCTCTCCGTGTTCGTTGTTCGGCTACCCGGGCTTCCAGCCACTTTCAGCTGACGGCCAACCGATACCGTCAGAGGTCGTTCGGACCAATAGCCCCGGCTCGACCTTCGTGGGCAAGCTCACGGGTGGGGTCACCGCGACTCCCCAGTTCACCGTGGTGAATCCGGGACAGACCGTCTACTTCCAGGTTGCCTACTCCAACGTGTGCTCAGGATCGGGCGCTTCGGGCGGACTCTGTGCGTCAGCCAACTCGATCCAGGTATGGCCGCCGAATCAGCGAACCCCGTTGAGCGTCGCATTGCAGGGGAGCGCTACGCAATTCGCCGACCAAGCGGCGCCAATTCGCATCGACGTGAGCCCTGTGTACCCTACTCAATGAGCCATCTTCGGGAATCGACCTCCAAATGCGTCAACCCCGAAAGGCGTCAGCCCCGAAAGACATCGGCTCTGTGAGACACCTTTCGATGGCTATTGACCCATCGGGCGAGAGCGTTGAGATGCCTACTCGACTCCGGCGTACTGACCTGCGGTTTCAGGGAAGAGTGCGCGGACGATCTTGAAGTTCGATACGTCGACGGTGGCGTCCATATGGAGGTAGACCGCCGCATCTCGGAAGTACTTCTCGATGCCGACCTCGAGCATGGCACCATATCCTCCGTGAAGCTCCACTGCGTGTTGGCAGACCTTCATGATCTCCTCCGATGCAAAAACTTTGACCATGTCGCAGAGTGGCTGTGCTTGAGGAGAGCCCTCGTCGACTGCAAGTGCGGCGTGACGGAGAAGCGCGGCCACCGCTTCAAGCTTCGTTGCCATCTGCGCGATACGTGAGGCAACCGCCTGGTGCTTGATTAGTACTTTGCCACCTTGTACTCGTTCGTGAACGAACGCCACCGTGTCGAGATAGGCGCCTAGTCCGATACCAAGGTTCTTGGCAGCTTGGATGATCTTCCCTGGCTTGAAGTACACGCCAGCTTTGCCGAGCGCGTCGTTGTACGCAAGGAGATGATCTTCGGGTACCCGACAGTCTTCGAATACGATCTCGCCATTGTTCATGAAACGGCCTCCGATCGTCTCGTTGCACCGAGTGACCTCGAGACCTGGAGTGTCGCGAGGGACGAGGAAGCTCGAGGTGCCATCCAACATGCCTCGTTCGGGCTGGGTGTTGGCGTAGACGACGTAGAGATTGGCGTCGTAGCCGTTGGAAATGAATTGCTTTCGACCATTGATGACCCAGGTGTCGCCGTCTTTAACCGCCTTTGTGTCCATATTGGCCTCGGGAGCGTTGTAGGGGAGCCAGCGGTCGGAAGCGCCCCTTGGTTCCGTAAGACAGTGCGCCATGAGGAACTGGGGATCGGCCATGTAGGTCGTAAACCACTTCTCCTGGAGGTGCTCGGGCGCAAGGTTGCGTAGGAGTACCGAGATCTTCCAGTTCTGAACGAGCTTGTCTGCGATCCCAGAGTCGCCGCGAGCAATCTCGGTGGCGATGATGGCAAAGGTTTGCGATTCGGTGGTCGGGTCGATGCCCACTCCTCCGAAGCGCTCGGGAACGCCGAGTGCCCTGAGACCCGCACGGTCGGCTTCCTCGAGTATCACAGGAGACATACGTGCGTCGGGATCGAAGAGCCATTCGCGCTCACGATTCTCTTCGATGAAGGGAAGGATGACCCGGTCAACGTATTGTTGTGTGGTCTGTCGCATCAGGCGCTGTTCGTCAGTCAGGTAGCGGTCATCGAAGAGCATGGAGCACGTTCCCCCTCAATTGTCGTGCGGCCTTGCCGCGCCTTGACTGATAGTAAACGATTGCAGCTGGCGATGCGAATTATTGGGCAGTACGAGGCGAACGCTCGCCCGATCTTGCCATGGGATCCTCCATGCCGTCATCAGACCTCCTAGGTCCCAATCGAGAGACCTAGGAGAGGCGATGGTTCTAGGCCTCACCGGTTGTGGCGTGGGCCTTGGGGATTGACTGAGGTTCTTACTCCCAGACTGCGTGAGGAGCCCGACCGTAGAGGCGGAAGGTGCCAGGTGCGAGGACACCCTCGTTCCTTCCCTTGGCGAGTACCTCGGACATCCAGGCAAGATCGTCGAGAGAGATACGCAGCGCGGTCTCCGTCATGGGATTGGTGGGCTCACCACCCTCGCCAAAGGCCTCGGCTACCCCACCAATGACCGTGGTATTGCGGACCGGTACCATCTCGGCCTCGATCGCGATTGCATAGAGATGCTCGATCGCTCGAGCGCCTCCCACGGGGCTCAGTGAATACGAGACTGCGACCACAGGCTTGTGGCGCAGTGCGAACGACATCCAGGCGGAGTCGATCGCGTTCTTGAGGACGCCAGGAATCGAGTGGTTGTACTCGGGCGTCACGACGAGGAATGCGTCGATCTCTCCAAGTGTCTGGTTCCAGCGCTTGATGAGTGGATCGGAATAGGTGGGATCGTTCGGGTCCCCGAGCGTGCCCATGTGCTCGCCGAAGTGGGGAAGTGGCCAGTCCCGAAGGTCGAGGACTTGGACCTCGAACTTGGGATGGGCTTTGGCACGGTCGATGACCCAGGGTACGACGTTGTCGATGACACGAGTAGGACGCGTGCTGCCGACGATGATGCCTAACTTGCTCATGGGGAACGCTCGCTTTCGATTCGAGGTGGTGGGTAGGGGGCTACTCATCACAACATGATCACTAACGTGATTGTTACATACGTAAGTATACGAGCAATCGGATCGGTTGCCGACGCATCGGCTACGATCGCTAGGAAGTCGTCTTGGAGTGAGCGTGGAGATCGAGCCGCAAGGAGCAGAAGCGAGTTCGCCTCGGAGCGAGGTCGAGGTCGTGCGTGCCGCCTCCCGCTTCACCTCCGTCTTCACCAGATGGTTGGGCGTCAACGCCTGTGAAGGACAGAACTTCATACGCCTCGAGATCCTTCAGCTTCTCGTCGATGAAGGTGACGCGAAGATGGGAGATCTGGCTGCGAAGGTGAGCATCACTCCGCGAAACATGACCGCAATCATCGATGCAATGTCGCTGAGTGGACTCGTAGAGCGGGTTCCTCATCCCGATGATCGACGTGCCACCCTGGTGCATGTGAGCCCTGCGGGTCGTGCGTTCATCTGTGAAATGATGGAACGTGGCGTATCGGACTTGGGCAGGGGCTTCGACGTGCTCGACGCCGAGGCCCAGCAGACCTTGTCAGAGCTTCTTGCGCGCGTCACCGACGAGATCGAGCAACGAATGCGATGTGGAACCCGAGAAGTAGTCCAGGACCAGGAGGCTGCCGACGCTATTCGACCGGAGGGGCGAGCGCGGTACGGTGGGGGATCTGGCTTTCGTAGATTGTGAGCCCCATGGACCTGATGAGGAACGACGCCACACCGACGGCGAGTACCGCAGGGAAGAAGCTGCCCACGGATCCCGTCATCTCGGCAACCATCACGGCGACGGCGATCGGTGCACGAGCGACCGAGCCAAAACATGCCATCATGGCGACGATGACATATGGTGCAGAGTACGGACCGAGGAAGCCGAACACCGGGTGCAAGAGGTGATAGAAGGCTGCGCCAGTGAATGCGCCAATGACCATTCCCGGTCCGAAGATCCCTCCTGAACCGCCAGTTCCAATCGACAACGAGGTCGCGATGATTCGAAGGAAGGGTACGGCGACGAGTATCCAGAGTGGGAGCCCTGCCGCGTCGTTCAGGAACGATTTCTGAATGAAGCCGTAGCCTGTCCCGAGCACCTCAGGTACTGCCAACGCGATGAGGCCCACGATCACACCACCAATGACCGGCTTGACCCACCGTGGAAGTGGAATCTTCCTGGATGTACGGATGGTGGCGTAAAAGAGCCACTGGTATGCCGCGCCGATCAAGGCACACACGATGCCGAGCACGGCAAATGCCACGAGTGCACCCGCCGAGATGTAAGAGGCGTGGGCTACGGTGCCAAACAGTGGGTGGTAGCCGTAGACACCCCCAAAGATCGCGAACCCTACCCCCGATGCCACCAGTCCAGGGAGGAGCGGTGCGGGGTCGAAGTCGTCGGAGAAGGGGAGTTCGACGGCGAGGAGTGCACCGCCGAGAGGTGCGGAGAAGATCGATCCGATGCCGGCGCCGACTCCAACTGAGACCGCGATTGAGGCGTCTTCGTCAGAGAGCCCGACGAATCGCGAGAACCACGACGCGAATCCGGCACTGATCTGTCCAGTGGGACCCTCGCGACCGCCTGAACCGCCAGATCCGATCGTGAGTGCCGAGGCGAGGATCTTGACGACCACCGTCTTGATTGGAATCGACTTCGGAGCCTGGTGGATGGCGTGGATGGCGGCGTCGGTTCCATGTCCCTCTGCGTCTGGCGCGAACCGGAAGACCAAGAACGCCGATCCGAGTGCACCGAGTCCGACGATGAGGGGAATCCGCCATGCAAAGGGGAAGTGGGAGCTTCCAGCTGCGCCACCTTCCCCGGTAGGTGTGGGCACCACGTAGTGCCCGAGATTAACGAGGAACACGTGCGTGGCGAACTGGAGCGCGGCGTAGAACACGACTGCGCCGAGTCCCGCAATGATCCCGATGAGCGTACCGAGTACGAGCCATTTCTTCGTGAATGTGGTGTTCGATGCCCAGCGACCGATGGCATGCGCAAGGTTCGAACGCGAGTTGGTCGAGCGCTCGGAGCTCATTATTGGTTCCATCTTTCGTTCCAAGACGCGTCGGAGGGCTCCCCCGCGGCGTGTGCGAATACACGAAGTGCGTCGATCATGTCCGCTCTGAGTTCAGGTCGGATCGTGTCGACGAGTCGTTCGATCTCATTGAGTCGTGCGGAGGTGACGTGATCGACGAGTTCACGACCCTTCGGGGTGAGTGAGAGCCGGACCTCTCGGCGATCAGTGGGAGAGTGTCTTCTCGTCATGAGCTGGGACGTGACCAAGCGATCACAGAGACGCGTTGCTGAGGGCGCGCTGATGCCTAGATGTTCGGCGAGATCTCCAAGTCGCTGTGGACCTCGAGATGCCACGACTACGAGTACTCGATACTGTGCGAGGCTGATGGTGTCGTCCACCTGTGCGAGCGACCGCGCCGCCATACCCACAAATGCACGACTCGCGGTCAATATCGCGTCGACGAGATCGGTGGTCTCATGTCGGGACTCTGATTGCATTGTCTAATAATTGTAGTGGCTAAGGAAAGTGTCCTCGCCCACCATCGAGCCCTACCGCCCTGGAGGTGGTCGAGGGCTCGCGTCGGTGGCCTGTACGCCTCGCGTTACTGGTCGCGGCGGATGCGATGGATCGTGGTGAGCAGGTTGTTCACGAGCGCACCCGAGAGCTCGCGAGCGATCGGATCGGTGAGCGTGCCAGATCCATCGAACTTCTTCGCGACCTCATTCACGTAGACCTCAGGGCGTGAGATCACGAGCGCATTGGCGCCATGGAGCACCTGGCGGAGTTGCCCCTGACCCCTGACGGTTCCATAGAGTCCTGGCGCCGCACCGACTAGCGCGACAGGCTTTGCCTCGAGCGCCGAGTCGGCAGGGGGTCGTGTAAGCCATTCGATCGCGTTCTTCAGCACTGCAGTGAAGGAATAGTTATACTCAGGGCTCGCAATGATCAGACCATCTGCGTCGCGTACTTCGTCGCGAAGATTGCGTGCCACCTCTGGGAGGTCGGATTCGAGATCTGGGTTGTAGAAGGGGAGCAGCCCTAGGGTTTCGATGATCTCGAACTTGACGTCGGCGGGCATGAACTCTTCGAGGGAGCGAAGCAAAAGCGTGTTGTAGGAACCTTCGCGCAAGGAACCAGAGATACCGATGAGTTTGACAGGGGTGACAGACATCGTTTCACTTTCGTTTTCTGGACTTTGCCCTTACAACATGAAGACCATTCCTCTTGTTCCCTTGCTTAGGTTTCCGGTCACGCTGCCGCGCTCGCCTCGAATGCGAAGCCTGGGGTGAGATTTGGTGTGTTAGTGGGACCGGATGCTGCCCAAACTAGCCGCGACTCGCTCGATGGTCCGCGCGAACTTCGCCCCCCTGAGGGGACCTGTGGTTTGGGCAAGATCGTTCCAGTAGATGCCCCATGTGGGGGCAATCGCGCGTGCCAAACGAGGTGTCGAGAGGAGCTTGAGTGCCACGCCCGCGAGCTGGGGCTGACTGAGCACGATGCGTTGCAGCGTGGCGGCGCCACACTGGTAGACGCGGTGTGTTTCGTTGAGATACCGGGTGTAGTGGGGGAGTGGGTCGTCTATGGCGATTTGAATCGCGTCGGCGGCGCCGATCGCGGATTCGACGGCTTGCGCGATGCCTTCGCCCTGAAGGGGATTGATCAGTCCCGCGGCGTCGCCGATGAGGAGGACTCGCCGCTTGCCTGGTGAGATTCCTGCCATTCCCATGGACAACCAGCCCCCAAGTGGTGGGGATACCGACCTAGCCGTGCCTTGGGCGATGCCTTGTGCGAAGACCTCATCAAGATACGGCCCAAGTGCATCGGTTGCCCCGGGAGCGCGTCTTGATCCATGGGGCGCACTGATTCCGATTCCGACGTTGAGAACCCCTGGCTTGACGGGGAACACCCATCCGTATCCAGGGAACAAGCTCCTACCACGCTCGAGCAGCGAGATGACCGGTCGTGCGAGTTCACCCTCTACGTACTGGCGGATCGCGAAGGCGCGAAGCATTGAGGTCTGATTCGCGAGACCAAGTGCTCTAGCTACCGACGAGTTCGCACCGTCGGCTCCGACGAGCACCTGAGCGACGATTCGCCTTGTGTTCGTACCACTTTCGAGTTCGAGGCGAAGTGCGCCTTCTGGCAGTTCCTCGATCGAGGTGAGCCTCGCGATGATCTCCTTGGCACCTCGACGAATGGCCCATCTGTGAAGCGATTCATCGAAGCCGTACCGCTGCATGGCGATCCCGACGCCACCCTCCTCGAGCCCTGGCTCGGACGGGAGCGTCATCACTCGACCATTGGGGAACCAAAGATCCATGGATCCAATGGACGCGCCTTGCGGGAGAGGCGCACCGATCCGCCGGAGGAGCGCCAGCGCCCTCGGTCCGATGACGTCGCCACAGGCCTTGTCGCGGGGAAACGCTGAACGGTCGATCAGTGCAACCTTGTAGCCCCGCTCGGCCAGTACCCCAGCGCAGACGGCACCTGACGGTCCGCTTCCAATGACGGCGACGTCGTAGAGGTTTCGCGTAGGAGTGAGTGGTTGCATGCTAGGACGCCGGCTCGAGCTGTAAGAGACGTAGCTCGATCGAGTAGCTGCCGCGAGGTGGTACCCCAGTCGTGACTGCTAGCGACTCTTGGGATTTGGTGGGGACGAAGGGAAATTCGATTCCTACCTCCCAGTAGTTCCCATCCGAGCCGGCAATCCGTGCGATCATCTGGGTTTGTCTCGAGGACACTTTGTTCTCGAGAATCGACCAGCCTTCCTTCTCGAGTGCACCCGTGAAGAACGCCTGCTCGTTCGTTCGGGAGAGCGTCGAAGCAATCTCGATCGAGCGGTCGAACGAGCCCTGGTTGCCGTCGTAGTTGATTCGTGCGAGCAATTTCGACCCCGAAGGCACGAGGACCGCACTGATGACATTGGTGGGAACCGACGCGCCCGTGAGCAGCGGTCCGAAGTCCGTTTTCGCTCCCGTGGCGGGCGCATTGAGGCGAAGCGAGGTCTTTGGGGAGGAGGAGAGCGGAATGGCGCTCAATGACGTCCCCGCCACGAAGACGATTCCAACGACATAGAGCGTTCGTTTGGTTCGCTTGGTGAGGGCCATATGTGCATCTTCCCATGTTCCGTTCGTACTGAGGTAACTCGCGCCACATCCCGCCCATCGGACGCGTTCATATCCCCACCCATTACTATCGTAACTCTGCTGGCGACGTGGCCGAGTGGTTAGGCAGAGGCCTGCAAAGCCTTGTACAGCGGTT
>JBMFXL010000043.1:0-9180 GCA_049964275.1 Acidimicrobiales bacterium
CCGTTGTAAGATTCGGTCATCCACCACCAACCACGAGGAGACGATCCCTTGTCCAGCGCGTTCTGGCATCCATTCGCAAACATGGCTGCCGTGTCCCACAACAGTCTTGACATCGTTCGCGGGGAAGACATCTACGTCTTCGACAGCAACGGTCACACGTTCGTCGATGCGACCGCCGGGCTATGGTACATGAACGTCGGGCATGGACGGCAAGAGATCATCGATGCGATCTCCGCCCAGGGGAGGAAGCTCGCCGTATATTCCACCTTCGGCGACATCACGAACGAACCTGCCGAGATGCTTGCGTCGCGGCTCGCCCAGCACGCGCCAGATCCCGAATCGAAGATCTTTCTCGTAGGGGGTGGTGGCGAGGCCGTTGACACTGCAGCCAAACTCGCACGTAGGTACTTCACGGCCATTGGCAAGCCCTCCAAGTCCTACGTGTTGCACGTCATCACTCCTACCACGGCACCAACGGGTTCGGCACCTCGCTTTCGGGCATGGCGCCGAACCGCGCTGGTTTCGGCGCAATGATACCTGAGACGCGCGAAATCGATCACGAAGATCCAGAGGCACTCGAGTCAGCAATCGTAGAGCTCGGTAGCGATAACGTCGCCGCCTTCATCTGCGAACCGGTCATCGGCGCGGGTGGGGTATACCCCCCGAGTCCTGGCTACCTTTCAACGGTCGCGACGATCTGCGAGCGACACGACGTACTCCTCATCATTGATGCCGTCATCTGTGGGTTCGGACGTCTTGGCACGTATTTTGCGGCCGAGCGCTTCGGCGTGTCCCCCGACATGATCACCTTCGCAAAGGGCGTCACGAGTGGCTACCTACCTCTCGGTGGTGTCGTCGTCAACTCCCGAGTGGCCGAGCCTTTCTACCGTTCGACGGACACCGCGGTATTTCGTCATGGTCCCACGTACGCAGGCCATCCACTCGCCTGCGCGGCGGCACTCGCCAATCTCGAGATACTCGAGCGAGAGTCGCTTATCGAGCGAGGTAGAGATCTCGAAGGCGTGCTCTTCGATGCGATGAAACCACTTGAACGGTTCAGTATCGTCAAAGAGGTCCGAGGGGGCACAGGGCTACTTGCCGCGGTTGAGTTCACCGAGGAATACCTAAAGGAGCGACCCAGTGCCGTCGCCGACCTTCAATTTGCCATGAGGGATCGCGGATATCTGGTGCGTACACTCCTTACCGCAATCGCAGTTTCCCCGCCACTTACCATCGGGGTTGACGTGCTTCATGCACTCGGAGACGCCTTCGGGGATGCGCTCGGTGCGATGAGCGCAGGTCGTTGACGACGTCGGAGGTTGACCTTCCTGAACTCCACCACTGCACTTTGCAGCGTGTGGGAAGCGCTCAGTAATCTTGGAACGAGCACATAAGCAAGGAGCGCTATGAAGTCAATCGTGGTGAACGAGTTCGGTGGACCTGAGGTCCTATCGATACAGGAGGCTCCTCCTCCGACGCTCGCCCCAGGACACGTCCTCGTCGAAGTCGAACTCGCATCAGTCAACTTCGCCGACATCATGGCGCGACAGGGTCGCTATCACGGAGGGGCAACCCCACCGTTCGTACCGGGCCTTGATGTGGTCGGTGTGGTGAAAGCAGTCGCCGATGCGAGCGACGCCCGCCTTGTGGGTACCCGGGTCATCGGCTTTCCGACCGGTGGCTCCTACCAAGAGCTCGTGCTGTGTGACCGACGCCTCATTGAAGTGGCTCCGGAAAACGTAAGCGTGGCGGATCTCGGAGCTGCGCCGCTCGTCCTGTGTACGGCACTCGAACTCCTACGACTCGCCGAGGCCCGCGGAACGTTCGAATCAGCAATGGTCTACGCCGCTTCGGGTGGCGTCGGCCTCACACTCCTCCAACTGCTGCGTCAACGCGGCGCGAGCCAGATAATCGCCCTGGTGGGAAATGAGGAGAAAGCAAAGCGCGCTCGCGAGCACGGAGCGACCGACGCGATCATCTACCGCAGAATGGCCGACTATGGAGATGCAATCATGGAGGCGACCAAGGGCGCGGGCGTAGACGTTTCGTTCAACTCGGTCGCTGGTTCAACCGCCGAGACCGATCTGAAGGTGGTCAAGAACTTTGGCGCCATCATGGTCTTTGGAATGGCGAGCGGTCAGCCTGGGGTCTACCACTCCAACGAGCTCCACGGCAGCGCCCGTTCGGTAATGGGCTTCAGCTTCGGAACGATGCGTCGAACACGGACCGATGCAGTTCCAGAGCTACTCGCTCGAGCACGCACCGTGCTCGAGTCCGGCTCACTTCGGTTCCCCGTCGAGCAGATCGTGGCGCCAGGTGACGTGCGGACGCTCCACGAACGCATGGAGGCGGGAGAGACGAGCGGCAAGTTGCTCATCGACTTCACTTGATGACCTGATCCACCCGCCCGAGCAGCGATAAGGTGAAGGCATGTTGGAGACCGAAAACCAGGTGAGTCCAACTCGGGAGCCCGAGTCGGACATCGCCGAGCGTCAAGACGCATCCTCCGCGGAGGAAGCAAGCTCGGACGAGATCGAGATCGTCGCACTCTCGATCGACGGAATGTGTGGAGTCTATTGAACAGCGCACAGAACGACGAGGAACTCTACGCCAAGAACGACTCCTGGGGGGTTCGATCCGAAGCGTTTGGAGCGCTTTGCTATAGCTACGAAACCCGAGAGCTCCTCATCGTTCGTTCTCCCTACGTCGCGAAGTTAATCGACGCAATGGACGGTGTGTGCAGCGAGAAGGACATCATCGATCGAGTCGGGACCGAGCCAGAAGACGCCCAGTCCATTCGACGTGCATTACGCAGGCTCAGCGAGAGCGGGATCATTCACCATGTCGATCCAGCCTGATCTCAAGGAGCTCCTCGGAGGCGGACTTCGGGCACCCATATGCCTTACCTGGGAACTCACCTACGCGTGCAATCTTGCGTGCACCCACTGCCTCTCTTCGTCCGGACGTCGGGATCCTCGCGAACTCGACACCGCGGCCTGCATCCGATTCATCGACGAGCTTGCGGCCATGGGTGTCTTCTATGTCAATATCGGAGGAGGCGAACCCACCTCACGAGCAGACTTCGAGGAAATCGTGGCGTATGCACTGTCCCGTCGAGTGGGCATCAAGTACTCCACCAATGGACTACGCATGAGTGACGACATGATCGCCATGCTGGCAGCGAATGACTATCTGGATCTGCAGATCTCCCTTGATGGACCGAATCCGTCGTCGAATGATCCGATTCGAGGAGAAGGCACCTTCGAGCGAGTTCTTGGGACCTTGGAAAGGCTCCACCGAGCTCGGGTAGAGGGCTACAAGATCTCTACGGTCGTCACACGGCGATCCTTACCCGAACTCGATGACCTTCTCTCGCTCGCGACAGGCTTTGGCGCCACACTTCGCCTTACTCGACTTCGACCCTCCGGCCGAGGCGCACTCTCATGGGAAGCGCTCCGCCTTCAACCCGAACAGCAACGCATTCTTCACCAATGGCTGCTCAGCCATCCTGAGGTCCTGACCGGTGATTCCTATTTCCACCTCAACGCATTCGGCGCAGCCCTCCCTGGACTCAACATGTGCGGGGCGGGACGAGTCGTCTGTCTCGTCGATCCCATTGGCACGGTATATGCCTGTCCATTCACGATCGCAGAGGAGTTCGCCGCCGGGACTCTTTCAACGTCATCGTTTCAGCAGATATGGAACGAATCTCCACTGTTTGCACAACTGCGTCATCAACCTGGTCCGACCAGCTGCACCTCGTGCGCCGCATACGCAGCGTGCCAGGGTGGTTGTATGGCACAGAAGTACTTCACCGGCCTCTCCTACGACGATCCCGACCCCGAGTGCGTGTTCGGACACGGTTCTGAGGTCCTGAGCAAGGTCACCACACCTCGTGCTCCCGATCTCTCACACTCTGTTGTCCGCTTCGGTCCAAGACGCTCCGCCACCTCGGCTCACTAGCTCCGATGGATCGGCACATCACCGACGAGGTCGTGGTTGGCACGCTTCGTCTCGCGAACCGTGTGATCTTTGGCGCACATCGAACGAACCTCTGCGTTGACCGTGAAGCTGCAAATGAGTGGGTTGAGTATCTCATGCAGCGAAGCCACGGCGGCACAGGAGCCATTGTCACAGAAACGATGAGTGTCGTCGAGGAGGACTGGCCCTATGAGTATGCCCCGCTACTTCATCGATCACTACGGGGAATCGAGACATTGGGACAACGAGCTCACCGGGAACACACGGCGATACTCATATCACTCGGCCACTCTGGAGGGGAAGGCGTCTCCACCTACTCTCAACGTGCACTCGTCGGTCCTTCCGATTCTGTTGGGATAGAGTCCAACGAGCCGACGGTACCACTCCTGGAAGATGAGATCGCCAACCTCGTGGAACGATTCGCCAACGCCACCACGCAGGCACTCAGCGCTGGTGCGGACGGTGTCGAGATCAACGTCGGCGACCGTTCTCTCCTCCGTCAGTTCTTATCGCCGATCACCAACGATCGTGACGATCGCTACGGGAAAGATCGTGCCGCATTCCTTGAGGAGGTGCTCTTCGCCGTCCGTGCTCAAGCGAGGGGCGCGGTGGTCGGAATGAAGCTGTGTGCCGACGAGCAGCTGCCGTGGGGCGGGATTCGCATCGAGGAGAGCGCAGGAGTTCTTCACAGGTGGCTTCCCTTCCTGGACTACCTCACCATCACCGCGGGTTCAGAGTTCGCGCGTGGACGGTACCGTCCCGACTTTCGGCACCCTGAATTGCCCAACCTACCCCTGCTCGAATCCCTCAAGTCAGCGGAGCACCGGTCGATCGGTGCCTCCCCGGGGCCGACTGCATATGTGCTCTCAGGGGGCATACGAAGTGCGGAGCATGTTGCGCAGGCTCTACGCGACTCATCGGCCACGCTGATCGAGGTCACGAGAGCCCAGATCGCCGATCCGAACTTCGTGCGTCACCTCAGCCGCGATGTTGCGCCGCGACCATGCCTCGGTTGCAACCAGGGGTGTACGTGCGAGGATGTCCGCAATTTCAAGGTGCAGTGTCTCGTCAATCCAATTCCCAGCATGCGCTCGTCGGAGCCCGATCTCCCTGTTGTCAACAGGCGCCCTGGGGTACGACCCAACAAGGCGGTCCATATCATTGGAACGGGGATTGCTGGCCTCGAGTTCGCAGTGTGTGCCGTTGGGGTCACCGTTCATCTTTACGAGCGGTCCGCTTCAATCGGCGGCACGGCTCGGTCACTTTGCGACACGGCCCCCGGACGCTATCTGAACCCACTCCTCGCGTACTACCTCGACCGACTGAATCGCAGTACGGTTGTGATCCACCTCGGCCACGAGGTCCGGGAACGATCCGACTTGGAAGCGCCCTCAGCGTTTGACATCGTCGTCGATGCGCGCGGAGCAGTCGGCCACGACGCTGGCTTCGGGCCGTTGGCAACACCTACCTGGGAGATCATCACGAACCCCTCGAGTATCAAGGGTAAGTGCTATGTCCTCGTGGACGACCTAGGTGATGAGGAAGGTCAATTCTTGGCCGAACTCATTATCGAGTCGGGTGCAGATCTGATCATGGTGACCCGAGATCCCGTGATTGGTTCGCGGCGAGCCGAGACCGGGGACCTTGTGACCGGACTCTCCCGGATCCGAAGTGGCAACGTGGAGACCCATACCCTGAGTACGGTCCGCCCGACTGGAGCACAAACCATCAGCATCGAGGGGCGATTCGGGGGTCCGACCCATCATCGACAGGTGGATGGAGTGGTCGTTACAGGCGCTCGGCGCGCGCTCTCTGACGTCTCTCCGCTACCGTTCAACGCAATTCCCCTAGGGGATGCTCTCGCACCACGTTCATTACGAAGCGCGATCCTCGATGCGCGCCTCCTCGCGAGCTCGCTGGACGAAGGGAAGGGAATCCACTCGTGAGCGTACGGTACCCTCTTTTATACTCCCCGATCCGTCTCGGGTCGGTCTCTCTGAAGAACCGAGTCGTCTTTGCCGCGCACCTGACCAACTTTGCACACCTAGGTCAGCCTTCTGAGGCGCACCTTCGCTACTACGAGCGCCGCGCGAAAGGCGGTGCTGGGTTGATCATCACCGAGGAACTCTCTGTCGCCCCGAACGACTGGCCCTACGAGAAGATGATCCATGGTTACCGGCGGGAGGTCATACCTTCGTTCAGGAAGATTACCGACGCCGTTCATCGTCACGGTGCTTCGATCTTTGCTCAGATCAACCACAATGGCGCACAGGGGACCTCTCGTTACAGCGGCTTACCGCTTTGGGCGCCATCGGCGATCCGTGACCCTCTCTTCCAAGAGCTTCCTATCGCAATTACCCCCGATCAGATTAACGATCTCTACGATGCGTACGCACTGACGGCACGCAACGCGATCGAGGGCGGATTCGACGGCGTCGAACTACAGTGCTCACACTCCTCCATAGTGCGCCAGTTCCTCTCACCACTTACCAATCATCGTGATGACAACTACGGAGGCGACCAAGAGGGTCGTATGCGACTCCCCCTCGAACTCGTTGCGCGGGTGCGGAAGGCGATCGGCGACGAGGCCGTTCTTGGGGTTCGTCTGTGCGGAGATGAACTTATAGATGGCGGTATCGTGATCGACGAAGCCATCGAGGTGGCCAAGGCGCTCGAGGCGACTGGCCAGCTATCGTATCTCAACACGTCAATAGGGGTTGCCACCGCCTCGCTCTACGTCATCGAAGCGTCGATGGGCATCACTCCGGAGTATCTGCGCTACATACCATCTGGTATCCGTAGTGCCGTCACGTTGCCGGTGGTGGGCTCTGGACGCATCAAGGATCCCGAACAAGCCGAGCACGCACTTCGGAGAGGTCACATGGACCTCGTCGGCATGGTACGCGCACAGATCGCCGATCCAGATCTCGCCCACAAGGCTGCCCTTGATGCACCCGAGCGTATCCGTCTCTGTCTCTCATGCAATCAGGAGTGCGTAGGGCAAATGGGACTCAATCGATGGCTTGGATGCATCGAGAACGTCGACGCAGGTCGGGAGTTCCTCTCCCACCAGCTTCCTCACACACTTCCGGTACGGTTTGCACCTCGCAACATGCCTCGACGTTCCACCAAGCTGCGTCGCATTGCCGTAATCGGAGGAGGTCCGGCAGGCCTCAAAGCAGCATGCGCGCTGGCAGAGACCGGACATAGGGTCACCCTCTTCGAGGCGGATCAAGAACTCGGTGGAACCGTGCGTCTCGCAGCGCTCATTGCTTCGCGCGCTGAGTTCGGCGATCTCGTCCGCAACCTGGTCCGAGAGCTCGATCAGTATCCTGTCGAGGTCCAGCTCGGACATATGGTTGTCGCAACCGACCTACTTGATGGCGCCTTCGACACGGCAGTCTGCGCAACTGGTTCTGTGGCTCGATGGCCCTACTGGGTGTCGGGTGCTCCCGATCGTGCTCCCATGGTGCATGATCTCCACGACCTCATCGCTACGCGACCGCGCCTTGGAAGAGCGATTGTGATCGTGGACGAGATCGGGGACCATCGCGCCGCCTCGGTAGCGAGCTGGCTTAGCAGGAGCGGTCACCTCGTGAGCGTCGTGACCCCACAACTCAACGTCGCCGCGTATCTCGGAGTCACGTTGGACTACGAAACCTGGAACCTCGAGGCCAATGCACTCGGTATCGTCCAGCTACCCGAACGAATCCCGACCGCCCTCATCGAAGGCGCACTCCTCACAATGAACCACCTTACGGGAGCGACTGATGAGCTTCCCTGCGACGATGTGATCTTTGTGGGCCATCGACGCGCCAATAGTGCGCTCTACCACCTCGTCCGTTCAGCGCCAAGTATCGAGGTGGTGCGCATTGGTGATGCGCTCGCTCCACGGAGAGCACACCAAGCAATCATCGAGGGCGCAGAGCTCGCGGATCGCTGGGCGAGGGTTGCGTGATGGACCAGCGCAACATCGGAGTAATGACAGATCTCACCGGACAGTTCACTCGTGCCGACAGGTCATTGGCGACACTTGAAATAGACGGTGCACCACTCGAAGCGCTCGCGATATTCACGTGCTATCCCGACCGTCTCGAAGGATCAAACGTACCGCCATCGCCATCACGAACGAGCAATCGCCGGGGGGCACCTGAGAGCTCCGTCTTCATCATTGACCGAGTGGATATCGACGCAATGGCCGAAGCGATCTTGGCGTGTGGGCACGATCCTACGACCATCTCGTTCACCCGCTCCCCACTCAGTCAAGCACTTGCCGTGGCGATCTGCCGCTCGGATCCGCGTTTCGAGCTCATGCTTGGTGTCTGGGCGGTCACCCAGGACGAGGTGGCCTACGTAGTGGGCGAGCATACACTCGCAACCCGTCCTCGGCCCGCACGGGCGCTGTTGATCTGGGAGGCCGCTGGGTTGGCGATCGACGACGGATCTTGGCTACCAGTGGTCGCGAGCCTCCAGACACTTCCCGATCACGACGGCACGATCGTTCGAGCTCCCTCGCCTCGCTCTCAACCCCTCGCCCATGCGCGGATCATGGTAGACATCGGAGCCGGCGCGGCGCTCGACGCACACGATGTCGAACTCGCCGAACACTTCGCTCGACGAATCGGTGCGAGCCTCGGATGCACGCGTGTCATCAGTGATCGTGGCCTCCTGCCGACCACCAGTCAGATCGGCACGACGGGCATAGGTGCCTCACCTGACGTACTGATTGCATTCGGCGTATCCGGCGCGATACAGCACCTTGGTGCACTCGATATCCCATCACATTCGATATCGGTCAATCTCGACGCCGGTGCGCCGATGCAACAAGCCGTTGATCGCCCGCTCACCGCAGATGCACGGGCAGTGCTGGCGATCTTGGCGGCCGAAGATCCCACCACGGAGGTGCACCGCTCGTGACGCTCCGATATGACGTCGTGGTGGTTGGTGCCGGACCCGCAGGAGCATCAGCCGCTCTCGTAATGGCACGCATGGGCCTCAGGGTCGCACTCATAGAGCGTGGACCTTTCCCTGGTTCAAAGAACCTCTACGGCGGGGTGCTCTACCTCTCCGTACTCGACGAGCTAATCCCAAATTGGCGCAGTGACGCACCAATCGAACGTGTCGTCACACGACGCTCAACTGTGATGACCGATGGGCGACGCACCCTGACCTTCGCACTCGATGATCCAGATTGGGCGC
>JBMFXL010000044.1:0-9114 GCA_049964275.1 Acidimicrobiales bacterium
CGAGGACTTGCGAGGTCTCGGATCGACGAACCGGCGTCTTGCCGTCGTGTTTGCGATCTTCCTCGTCGCTCAGGCAGGCGCACCGTTCACCACTGGATTCCTGGCGAAGTTCGCCGTGGTATCCGCAGCCGTCCGCCAGGGGGACTACGTCGTGGCGTTGGCAGCGATGATCTCTGCAGCGATCGCCGCCGTCTTCTACTTGCGGATTGCGGTCTCGATGTTCTCTCGTGGAAGCGACACAGCGACGGTTGACACCGATGAGGTCGACGTCGCACTGGATACCTCGGAGGTTGCGAGCCAGGTGACAGTCAAGGAGCTAGTGAGAACCGATGTCGTGCCGATCACCGCAGCGCTCGCGGTCGGAGCGGCCCTCGTGGTGACGGTGGGCCTTGGTATTCTCGCGAATCCGTTGTTTCAATTCGCATATCATGCGGTCACGCTCCGGTAAGGGCGCTACCGCATGCACTCACGTCGCCAACGGCGTTTCATGAGGAGAAGGCCGCAGAGATCAGCCTCGTGAATCCGACGACAAGGTGTCCTCTGAGTCCGCTCGGAGGGTGCTCGTCAGCTCTCGGGCCTGTTCGATCCGAAGAAGCGGCCGACGAGCGGAATGTCCCAGAGTGACTCAGCTCTGGCAACCGCAAGCGCGACGGTAGGGAGATCTTCTGGATTGTCGTACACCAAGTATCGACCAACCCATCGCGGATCGAATTTGGCGTTGAAGCGCCAGAGTGATTCGATCTGCATCGAGTCGGAGAGTCGTCGGAGCACCCATCGTTCCACGCGCTGGGAGAGTCCGTCGCCACGCTCTCCTGCAAGGGTGGCTCGCATTGCCGCGAAGTTCAGACTTAGTGCCTGAAAGCCGAGGTCGCGTAGGTAGGTGATGGTCTCTACGATCAGGAGATCGACCAACCCATTGGGGTGGTCACCGAGGTCGCGTCGCATGATGTCGAGAGAGTAGCCACCGATACCTGGCGCAGGGACCCATTGACAGAAACCAACGATGGTGCCTTGGGGATCTCGACAGATGCTCATGAGGAGACCTGTGTCGGCGGGGTCGAAGACTCGTCCGAGGGTCATTGAGAATCCGCGCTCAACTCCTCCCCGACGGGACTGTTCGAGTACCCGCAGCACCCCTGACCTGTCGTCGTTGTCAAGGTCGAGGGGGTCAGAAAATTGCACCGTGTATCCATACTTCTTCATACGGTTGACCGCTTGGCGGAGTGACTTCTTGGCATTGCCCGTCAGTGTGAGTGTGACGACATCGACGACGGCCTCATCACCGATGTAATAGGCGCGCAATCCGAGTCGTTGGTAGATCGGGAGCCAATCCTCTCCCGCGCCAAGGATGGCGACCGACTTTCCTTCCGCCTTGATACGTGCGAGGAACCGCGTAAAGACTCGTTCGGCAGAGGTGGACGGTCCGACTGGATCCGGGGAAATGACCACAGTGGATCCGTATTCGCCATAGGCGATGAGTGTGTCACCCTCCTGGTAATGCACCTTGTCATCTCGTAGCGCGAAGTAGTCGAGCGTTCCTCGTGAGTAGCGTTCGAGGATCTCTCGCGGACTACGTCGTGGGGCGGCAGAGGTCCTGATCGCCCGAGTGATACTTGCAATATAAGGATTTACCAGGGAGAATGCGAATGCGGCGATCATCGTAAGACCGACCAGGAAGGCTGCAGGATTGAAGAAACGCTCGAGATCCGGTGGGAGAGGAGTCGACGAGAGCCCAATGAAGCGCTCGGCGGTGGCGAGAAGCGCGGTGCCGATGGGGAAGTAGCGGTGGACGATCACTGCTTCGTAGCCAACGATCGCCAGTGAGCCGAGCCCGGTCACGAGCACGGCGATTCCGAGTATTCGTGAGCTGCGCGCCAGATTCCTCGTGTCCCCTTGGCGTGTTTGAAATGCTCGTCGTGTCGAGAGAAGGTATGCGGCGATGACGATGAAGGCAATGGTCTCGAGTAGCTCGCCTCCTCGGATGACGTTGACGATCGCGCCAATCACAGTGAGCGCGAGTGTGGCGGTCCATGCACGTCGCTGTCCTCGACGGATTCCGGTGGCAAGAACGAGTGCAAGTACACCCGCTACCCCGCTCACGGCATTGGCATAGGTCGGTACCACTAGGGGAAAGAGCTCAGTGAGTACGTGAAGTCGCGCCCGTAGGGGAGGAAGAAAAGCGGAGAGCAGCTCGACGAGTCCGAAGACCACCAGCACGATGAAGCCGATTCGGCGAACGAGCAGGTTCCTGCGAATCTCGTCCACCGGCGCGATTGGGTAGTCGCGACCCCCCGGAAAGCTCCCAAGCACGTCTGTGTTTGAGGAATCTTCGCGTGCGTTATGGAGAAGTAGGCGCTTCCACCTCCCGAGAGGAGGGGCGCAGGTCGTGCGAACGAGACGGAGGTGGGGGGCTGCACCAGCTTCGACCTCGATCCAGGTTGCATTGGCTGCTTCTAGGAAAACGTCGGGGAGGCCGAAGCGAGTGGGGAAGCGCCGTACCACGGACCCTACGATCCCAGGTGATGCGGAGAAGCGGTCACCTTCGCTTCGAAGCGAGGCGGCCCTCCCTGAACTGATGAGGCCGAGCTCTCGCGGAGGAAGATTCTCGATGGCTTGCTCAGGGTCGAAGAAGATCGATCCGAGCGTGCGCTCGATGGAGGAGAAGACCGAACGAGCCACCGCAAGCGACACCGACGCCACGATCGCAACGTCGATGACGGTAGTGAGGGTGAGGGCAACCAGGCGCCCTCCATAGAGGAGTGACGAATGTCGGACATGGGAGAAGAACGGCAGCGCAACGAAGAACGGAATCTTGATGATGAGTGCGAGCAGGATTGGAATGAGGCCGAGCGGCAGGTAGCGGAGCGCACGTCGGTAGAGAAATCTCGAGACGATGAAGCTGGAGAGCATCTGCGGATACTCCAGACGATCCGCCCCGTCGAGCGAGGGCGTCGATCGCCCGATCCCAGAGAGCACTTGATCGACGTAGGGAGAGATCGCACGAGCTCGGCGACGGCGAGGTGTGGTCTCGACAGTGTCGGAACTTCCCCGCACGACGATGTGCCGTAGGTCGGTGTCTCGTCCGTAACGGATGATGAGTTCGTCTGCCACCTCGAAGCCAAAGCGTGACCGCAGCAGCTCCCTTGCCTCGACGTCCTCGAAGAGCCCGCCATCACGATTCCCGGGCAGGACGATTACGTGGAGGGAAATCGAGTGGAGTGCTCGGAGGACCGCGTCGTTGGAGTCGAGCACGCGACTGAATTCATGGTCATCTGCTTCGGAGTACTCGAAGAGGTCGCCAGCCATGACGAGGTAACCCTCGGGGTCAGACGACTCGAGGTATCCGAGGAAGCGGTCGATGGCGTCCCGCGCAACCCCAGCTGGTTGGTGAGCGCCCAGTCGCAATCCCGAGGCAATGACGACGGTCTCGCCTGGCCCTGGGGTGATCTGGTAGCGAGGGGAGGGACTCGTGGAGCGCATCAACGCGCGAGGCGAACCGACGGCGGCCGGAGGTGTTGGTTCATCGGCGTTGTGCATCTCGCATGTATCGTAGCGTCGCGCCCCGTAGACTGCCTAGCCGTGACCCCGCTCCCTCCTCCGAACTGGCAGTTCAGTCGGGCAGTGCCGGGGTCGTTCTTGAATAAGAAGGCGATCGTCTGCGATATCGACGGAGTGCTTGCGGATGCAACACACCGCCAACATCTGGTGACAACAAGCAATCCCCAGTGGCGCGAGTTCTTCGAAGGTTGCGGCGACGATCCCCTGATACCGTCGACCCGCCTTCTGCTCATGGCGGTTGAATCGAGTCACGTCAAGATCCTGCTGACCGCAAGACCCTTGTACGTCATGACGACGACCATGGAGTGGCTCGATCAGCATGACGTCCCTTGGGATGTGCTCATCATGCGAGATCATGGAAACTATGACAGCGCGAGGAATTTCAAGGCCGATGAGGTCGACCGAATCCGTGCACATGGACTCGACCCGCAGTTTGCGCTGGAGGATGATCCGCGAAACGTCGAGATGTTCGTGTCAAAGGGCGTACCGTGCCTGCACGTCTATTCGGGCTATTACGAAAGAGCGAGCGGCACGAGCTGACGGTTCAGTCTCGGAAGTTGGTGAACTGCAAGGGGATCCCGAAATCGTGCTCGCGAAGTTGCGCGATGACTGATTGAAGATCGTCACGCTTCTTGCCGGTGACGCGGAGCTGGTCTCCCTGGATCTGCGGCTGGACCCCTTTGACCCCGAGGTCTCTGATGAACTTCGAGATCGTCTTTGCGTTGTCGGAGGAGATGCCGGCCACGATCTTGATGTTCTGGCTAGCGGAGCCCTTGGATCCCTCCGTGACAGGTCCGCGGTCGAGTGATCGCAGGGAGACCTTTCGCTTGACGAGCTTCTCCTCGAGGACGGTGACGAGCGCGTCGAGTCGGTCGCGAGTCGAGGAGCTGAGATGGATCTCCTTCTCGGTGAATTCGACCTCGGAGTTCGTGTTCTTGAAGTCGAATCGCGTGCTGACTTCTCGTGCTGCTTGATCAACCGCGTTGCGTACTTCTTGAAGATCAACTTCTGAAACAACATCGAAGGTAGGCATGGCCTCAGAGACTATCCTGTTCGCCGTGGGGTCGGTGCCCGAGTGGCCAAAGGGAGCAGACTGTAAATCTGCCGGCTCAGCCTACGGGGGTTCGAATCCCTCCCGGCCCACCAAATCTCAATGAGCCTCTACGTGCCCTTCGCCGGGCCGTTCGGTGCGACCGGCGGCTCACCTGGCGTCGGTACCTCCGAGAGGATGTTGCGTCGATCCTGGCACGGGCACCCCATTCACGAATCTCGTGAGTAAGGTGAGCCGCCTCCGATCCGGCGCGGCGCGAGATACCAACAGGACTCGGCGATGGGGCACCTCTCGGCAAGGGGCCAGTGGAATCCCCGCTAAAGGAATACTGAAGTCCTTGTCATACCGGTTGTCCTCCCTTGGTAGTCTCATCCGCGATTCTGGTCATGCGTATCGATAGTGAGGGCGATACGCTGGTAATGCTGGGTTCGGAACTGGTCGATAAGTCTTTGTGTCTCCGAGTCCTGGCGGTGGCGCGAAGACTCGACGTAGTTGCGAAGGTTGAATGTCCCAATCAATGACAAGTGCTGATCGTCCGACTGAGCGATCGCGCGTTGAGCTGCCGACTTGGCTCTCCTGGCTGCAAAGCGAGAACGAGCTCGCGCTCGGATTCTTAGGTTCGATGCTCGTGCTGGTGGGCTCAGTGCAGGCGAACTCCCCGTTCACCTCGAAGATTCCCGGTTCTTGGTTCTTCGGCGTGCCCATTAACCCAGAACCAGGTAGCTCGTGGCTCGAACTTCTTTCTACCTGGGTCATTTACCTTGGCATGGCGCTGACGATCTTCGTCTGGGCGCGTCTCGCGGTGTCGCTGTATCGCGGGCGGTCAGTAGCGATGTCTCGCTTGTGGTTGATGTTCGCGCTCTGGGTGCTGCCTCTCATGATCGCTGGACCGCTACTTTCCCGAGATGTGTACTCGTACGCTGCCCAAGGTGAGATGGTGTCGCTTGGATTCTCGCCTTATAAGCATGGGCCATACGTATTGGGGAAGAATCCATTCCTCCTCGCGGTCGATCCGATGTGGGGGAACGCACCTGCACCATATGGGCCGGTCTTCCTCTCGATTGCGTCATTGTTCGTTCGGCTGAGCGGATCCTCGGTGCTCGGGACGGTCGTGCTACTTCGGCTCGCGGCGCTCTTCGGCGTGGTGCTCGTGGGTATCTATGCTCCGAAGATCGCTACCATGCTCGGCTATCCCCCTCAAGGTGCATTCGTTCTTGGCGTACTGAATCCGATCAGTCTCTATGACCTTGCGTCGGCCGGACACAACGACGCGTGGATGCTTGGACTCATGGTTGCTGGTGTGTACTACTGCATGTCGAAGCGCTTCGTGCTCGGTATCGTCCTCATCTCCTTGGCGGCGGCGGTCAAGGCACCGGCGTTGGAGGCCCTAGCCTTCGTTGGTTACAACTGGAGCCCGGAGCAGGCTTTCTGGAAGCGCGTGCCTCGTGCCGTCGTGGCGGTATTGATCGCTCTCGCGACCTTAGTGGTGCTTGGATATGTCACTGGATTGGGGATCGGCTGGGTAAAATCGCTTTCCACGCCAGGCGTCGTTCTTTCACCTGCAGATCCGATCACCGCAGCGGCTACTTGGGTGCACTCACTCACGGCGTTCGTCGGATTGCCGGTGTCCATTCATCTGTACCTGTCCGTCATGCGTCTGATCGGATTGGCGATTGCGGGTGGGTTCGCGATTTGGCTTGCGCTGCGTTCGAACCGTCGACGTATGACACGATCGCTTGGCGTCTCCCTGTTGGTCTTGGTGTTCCTCGGACCCGTGATCTGGCCGTGGTACCTTTCGTGGGGGATTGCGCTCGTGGCATGTTCCGTCGCGGAGTACGGTGCGTACTCTTTGATTGCCGTGTCGGTGATCGGCTTTCCTTTGTCGTTCCCGGGTGGAGGACAGTCGATGGTCTCGTGGATCGTCTATGCGCTTGCGGTCGCACTTGCGCTCGTGGCACTTGGGTATTGGCGACAGTGGATCAGCCTTCGGACGCGTATGCAGATCGACGAGATCATTATTCGGTTGCGGTACATGGTCGAGAAGGAGTTGGGAAGACAGGTCGAATTCTGGTGAGCGAAGACGGCACCCTCGAGTTCGACGCTGAATTGGTTCATGCAGCACGGGAATTGGTCGCTGTCGACCCGAGGTTCACCGAGCTGTTGGAGAAGTTCGGCGTTCCACAACTCAATCGACGTGCGACTCGGATGGCGACTGACGACGGATCAGTCGATCCGGAGTCCTACGCCTTCGTGTCCCTCGTCCAAACCGTCGTCAGCCAGCAGCTTTCTGGAACGATCGCGGACAAGATATTCGCTCGGCTTTCGACGCTGCTCGACGGGAAGGTCACACCACAGTCGGTAGCTGGGATCGGTTTCGATGCGCTCCGTGGGTGCGGCCTCTCGCGCGCGAAGGCACTGGCCATCGAGAACCTCGCGATGCAGCTGCAAACAGGCGTCGTGTCCTTCGACGATTTGACGACTGCAAGCGATGAAGAGGTCCACGAGCGGATCACCAGCCTCAAAGGGTTCGGACCGTGGAGCGCCCACATGTTCCTGATCTTTCATCTTGGCCGGCTCGACATCTGGCCAGTTGGCGACCTCGGTGTCCGCAAGGGTTATGCCAAGCTTGCAAGGGTTTCAGATGTCCCTTCACCCGATGATCTCAGGGCCATCGGTGAGGCTTGGCGGCCGTACCGCACGGTTGCCGCGTGGTATCTCTGGAGAGTGTTGGAGCTCCCCTAGAGCATCTTTTGAAGCAGGGCGATATCGATCCACTGACCGAACTTTCTCCCAATCTCGCGCTCGACGCCAATGAGCTGGAATCCACAGGCCTTGTGCAGCTCGATGGAGGGGGCTTGGGTCGCGACTACACGAGCAATGCAGGTATGGAAGCCATGAACGGACGCGACGCGAGTGATCTCGTCGAGGAGGAGACGACCGATCCCTCGCCTACGGGCATCTCGGTGCACGTAGATCGAATTCTCGACGGAGGTGGAGTAACCTGCGCGCAGCCGAAACGGGCTGATCGAGGCGTAGCCGAGAACGTGATCTCCCTCGGCGCACACCACCGCCGTATGGATGCCTGAATGCTCCTTCATCCACGCGTCTTGGAGTGCGCCGTCCCGAGGGGTGAGATCGAGTGTCGCGAGGGTATTGAGCACTTCGTAGTTGTAGATTGCTTGAATCTGGGATGAATCGGTCGACCTGAGGCCCCGTAGCTGCATGCTTCTTGAGCCTATGGCATGTACGATGCCAGCCACGAGGAGATCTCAGTCGTCGAGGCTTTCGATGGCGTATTGCTCGAGCTGGGTAGCGGCGGCACCGACGCTTTGGAACTCGATGAGCACCTGCTGAGTGGAGTTCTCAGATGCCTCGGCAACCTCGGTAGTCTGTGCGTTTTTCTGAGCGAGCTCGGTGGCGGTCTTGGTCATCGTTCGGAGTTCCTCCTGGATCGATCGGGTCGCCTGATCGACTCGGCCCGCAAGTACGCGGACCTCTTCGGCTACCACGGCAAAGCCAAGCCCACTCTTTCCGGCACGTGCCGCTTCGATCGCGGCATTGAGCGCGAGAAGATTGGTTTGACTCGAAATCGAACGGATGGTTTGGACGATGTCGTTCACTGAGTCGGTCTGTCCAACCAAGTGATTGACGAGTTCGTTGTTCGCCTCTGCGTCGCTTCTGAGCACCATGGAGCCGCTGGCTACCTGCTCGGCGAGGGTGATGCCTTCGGTCGCGCGTCCGGCGAGCTCTGCGGCCATCTCCTTCAGCGTGTTGGAGCGGGTGAGTTCGGCGAGCGTTCGGTGGGTGATGTCGGTCGCAACTTTGATGACGGCGATGGTCTTTCCCCCTTCCACTACGGGAAGATAGGTCGCCTCCAGATAAACCCGCTGACCGTCCTTTGCGACACGGTCGATCTTGTCGGAGAACGCGATGCCATCTCGGAGCTGGTTCCAGAGGCGTTGATAGGACGGGTTCGCGACGAACTCCGGTGTGCACAGCGAGCGGTGATGCATGCCAAGGAGCTCATCCGGGCGATATTTGATTGCTTGCGCGAAATTCTCGTTGACCCAGAGCACCACGCCGGTTGGGTCAAACGCGATCATGGCGACGTGGTCTTGAAGCGCAGAAAGTGTAATGTGAGGGTCGATCACACCAGCTAATGGGGTCACACCGAATGTCCGGATGTGGTCTGGATGCGTCGCGGTGGCGACATCGAGTGCATGAGATGCGGTGGACATGATCCACGCTTTCTCGCCGAGAGGTCGGCGGCCAACTCAGAGGAGCGCTCGCGCGTTCTTCTTCCAGATAGGTCATGAATTCATCGACCTCGCTCAGGATTTCTTTATGGAAAGTTTCGCCAGAGATGTGGGGACATCGTCGTGTTCACAAGCGCTTTTTCGGGTATGGCCCGGCGAAGGTTTGCGGATGTGAACGACTAGTATCTCTTTGCTTGCCCCCTTAGCTCAGTAGGCAGAGCACAGCCATGGTAAGGCTGGTGTCGTCGG
>JBMFXL010000045.1:0-9069 GCA_049964275.1 Acidimicrobiales bacterium
CTCTCGGGCGCCTATCACTGGAACGCCAATCTCATCGCGGCTCTCTCGGCCGTCGCCGCCGCAGTACTCGCCATCTACGGTCACGACTGGGTACACCGCATCTTCCGTGCGCTACTCATCGTCTCCGTACCGCTCATGCTCATCGTAACCATTGGAATCATCACCGGACATGCGGGGAGCGTCCCAAACAAGGCACATTACGGCTTCCACTTCTCAGCATTCATGGCCCAGCTGGCCGCGTCCGCCTCTTACAACATCACCTACGCGCCCTACGTGTCGGACTACTCGAGGTATCTCCCCAAGGAGACCAAGAGCCGTTCGGTAATCGCGTCGGTCTTCCTCGGTGCGTCATCGTCAGCGATTTGGCTCATCGCGATCGGCGCCTGGCTCGCAATCCGTCTTGGTGCCTCGGACGGTCTCGTCGGCCTCAAGACCGCTGGCAACAACATCTTCACCGACCTCGGGTCCGTCACCGCGCTCGCTTCCGCACTTGCACTCGCCGCCACCATGGGAATGAACGCCTACGGAGGCTCACTGACGCTCCTGACGGGAATTGATGCCTTCAAGCGGATCAAGCCCACCCGAAACGCACGAATTATCACGATTCTCGGGCTCACGATCGCGTGGTACCTAATCGGAAACGTCATCACCACAAGCGCCGTGAACACGGTGTTCACTGCACTGACATTGATGCTCTACCTCTTGGTCCCCTGGACTGCAACCAACTTGATCGACTTCTTCTTCGTCCGAAGGGGTCACTACGCGATCACCAACCTCTTCCGTCCCGATGGGATCTATGGGACCTGGAACTGGCGAGGACTGACCGCCTACCTCATAGGATTCGCCTTCGAAATTCCATTCATGGTCTTGCCTCAGCTTGGAAGCCTGAGCTTCACCGGACCGATTGCCAAGGCTCTTTCGGGAGTCGACATCTCCTGGCTGGTAGGATTCGTGGTCACTGCGGTCGTCTACCTGATTACAGCCCGCGGAATCGACCCGAAGTCGGAAGAGCCCGCGATTCAGGAGAGCGAACGGGAGCTTACTGAAGCATTTGGTTGAGGACGAGTGGCGAGAAACAACTACCCGATTGGCAATCGCCTTCGACACGCGCGAGAAGCGAGTCAACTCACCCTCGCCGACGTAGCAGAACGAACGGGCCTTTCGAAGGGTTTCATCTCCCGGGTGGAACGCGATGAAACAAGTCCATCGGTCGACTCACTCATCGCACTCTGCGAGTCCGTGGGCCTCACCATGGAACAACTCTTCGAAAGGCCTTCGTTCGCGATCGTACGACAGACCAATCGTCCGCAGACATTGATGCCCGGGACGATGGTCACCGATACCCTCATCACCGAGGTACACGAGCCTGCCATGACAGTGATCGAGACGCTGGCAGGGCCAGGTGGATCAGGCGGGCGGGCGCTGTACTCCATTGCTGCAGATCGTGAAGTCTGCTACGTCCTCGAGGGCACCATAGAGATCAATCTCGACGGTGTGTGCCACCTCCTCGAGCGAGGTGACGCGATCGCCTTCGATGCGAAGACCCCTCATACGTGGAGAAACTGCTCGTCCGCCGAGGCCGCTCGGCTTGTGTGGATGATTGCACCCGCGTTGCCGGATCCACTCCGATACGGCTCACCCGCCGAACCCAGCCGACCATGACGGCACCTCCGCACGGCGAGACCATTCGGCTTCGCGTGGGCGCGATCCAACTTGCACAGGTCGCCCGACAGAAGGAGGCCAATCTCGAGGAGGCCATGAGGGAACTGGCCTCGTTGGTCGATGCCGGAGCCGACTTGGTCGTGCTGCCCGAGCTCTTCGCATCGGGTTACCTCTTCGCCGATAGGGACGACGTCATGCCATACGCGGAGGAGTCGCAGGGTCAGACATTCGAACGCATTACTACAGTGCTCAACTCCTCTGAAACGATCGTCGTCTACGGATATGTCGAGCACGACCCCGCCACCGACCGCCTCCACAATGCAGCTGCCGTCGTTCGTCGCGGAGAACTTCTCGCACGCTATCGGAAGATCCACCCATTTCTCGCAGATACCACATGGGCAGCCGACGGCAATGAGCCTCCCCCTCGATTCGCCGTCGGCAAACTTACCGCTACCGTGGCGATCTGCGCAGACATCGAGTTTCCCGAACTCTTCGTCAATGGATCTCCGCGCCCCTTCGACCTCCTCTGTCTCCCTACCGCATGGGTCGATGAACGAGCGCCATCGGCCACCTGGTGGCTCCGTGCTCGTGACTTCGGCGTACCCATTGTCGCCGCAGATCTCTCAGGGAAAGAGCAAGGTACCCAGTTCTCAGGAGGGACGTGCATCATCGACGACACGGGTCGAGTGCTCATTCATCGGGACGAGGGCACTGGCTCGATCCTCTGGGACCTCGAGGTTCCACTCCGAGCGGACCGGGTCGATACTCATGCGGCCCCCCGTCCCTCGCTTGCAACCTCCACTTGGAGCTTCTCCCCCAGCGAACTCTCCAGTCGAGCCGGTTCTCCGCTCTCACCACTTCCCTCAGGAAGAATCGGCCTACTCGCGGTCGCCGACGAGAGCGACGTGCTACCAGAATCTCTCACTTCAATGCGATTCGAGCATGTCGTCGTCGCACTTCCTGATTCCGAGGCCCTCTCTGAGGATTCGTCTAGGGGCCAACGATGGCTCAAGACGCTCTCAGAGATTGATGCAGGCCGGGTGGCGTTCGTCTCGTGGAATCCCCGCCTTCGACAGGTCACCGTAGGTGCTCGGGAGGAACACCATGCCTTCCTCATCACGACCTACCCGCTCGAGATCGCCACATTGCAACTTGCCGAAGGTGGGCTCACGCTCGCACTCGTTCCAGCCTCACAGGTGGAGAAAGATCCAAGGACGCTCCTCGAGGCCTCGGTCCAGGGCGCTCATGTCGCCATTGTGGTGGGTGGCATAACGACCGCTCCAGTACCGCGTATACCAAGCAAGCTCGCGCTACCCCCGGAGGTCGGTACCACCTCAGACACCTTCGATATTCTCCGAGTCCGCGCAGGAGAAGCTGCGGTCGTCGTACTTCATTCGGGGCACCCGAGAGAGCAGGCCCATCCCGGAGGTGTCTATGGGCCAGACCATATCACCCAGCCCCTTGCGGAGTCCCTCCTCGGAGAGGAGCGCTCCCACGCGCTCATAACCATTGAAGACGATCCCAACGACCCCGTTCGGGTCGCCTTGACTCAGCGCTCCTACCTCGGCCGTCGAAAGCCGTGGCTCTACTAACAGATTGACCGGGGTCCTCTCCCGTGAGAGAGACCCCGGTCAAGTGCGCACTGTGCCAAGTGGCGACCGTTACCGCCAGGAGGTCGCGATGTACTTGCTCTCCGTATACTCGAGGATGCCTTCATGTCCTCCCTCGCGCCCTAGGCCGCTTTGCTTGACGCCACCGAAGGGTGCAGCTGGGTCGGAGACGATTCCCCTATTGAGACCTACCATGCCCGACTCGAGTGCCTCCGCAACACGAAGTCCCCGCTTGAGATCACCCGTGTAGAGGTACGACACGAGACCGAACTCGGTGTCGTTCGCCATCTTGATCACTTCATCTTCACTCTCGAAGGAAACGACCGGGGCAACCGGTCCGAAGATCTCCTCTTGCAGAATCGGCGCATCCGATGGAACGCCATGCAACACCGTCGCCTCGTAGAAGAAGCCTCGATTGCCGAACGTCTTTCCACCGAGATCAACGGAGGCACCTTTGTCTACGGCGGACTGAACGAGTTCACTGACCTTATCGACTGCTGCCTGATTCACGAGCGGTCCGAGTTGCACGCCGTCTTCGAGACCTGGGCCGATCCGGAGGGCGCCCATCGCTGCTGAAAGTCGCTTGGAGAACTCCGACGCCACCGATGCATGCACGTAGAAGCGATTCGCCGCAGTGCACGCCTCGCCACCATTGCGCATCTTGGCAATCATGGCGCCTTCGACCGCTGCATCGAGATCCGCATCGCCAAAGACGAGGAAGGGCGCATTCCCGCCTAGCTCCATCGACGAGTTGATGATCGTGTCGGATGCCTCCCGAAGCAGCATGCGACCTACCTCGGTCGAGCCCGTGAAGGAGAGTTTGCGCACCCTAGGATCGTGGATCATCGCCGACACCACTCGCCCTGATCGGTTCGAGGGGATCACATTGATCAAACCTTTCGGTACTCCGGCCTCCTCGAAAAGCTTCGCCATGTACAGCGCAGTCAGCGGGGTATCCGAAGCAGGCTTGAGGATCACTGAGCAACCCGCCGCGAGTGCAGGCGCGATCTTGCGGGTCGCCATTGCCGCCGGGAAGTTCCAGGGAGTGACCAGCACCGCGACACCGATCGCCTGGCGGAGCACCAAGATATGGTTCGCGCCTGAAGGAGCCTGCTGGATCGACCCAGCAAGTCGGACCGCCTCCTCGGAGTACCAACGAAGAAACTCTGCGGCATACGCGGCCTCTCCCCGAGCATCTGGAAGCGCCTTGCCGTTCTCGAGCACCATGAGTCGCGCGATCTCCTCCGATCGCTCCGTCATGAGGTCGAACGCCTTACGAAGTATCTCCGCGCGCTGCCTCGGAGCAGTCGCCTCCCACGCTGGCTGCGTGTTATAAGCGGCGGTAACCGCCTCCAGCGCGTCCTCCAACGTACCGTTGGCGACGCCTGCGAGTTCTTCGCCGGTCGCGGGATCAAGGACCGAAATGGTGGAACCGTCCGAGGAGTCCCTCCATTCGCCTCCTATGTAGAGCTGTGTGGGAACTCCATTGGGCAACTCAGACACATGCATGGTTAATCCATCCTCTTGCGAATTGTCTCCACGATCCGATCGACGGACGGGATGGCAACATCTTCTAGTTCAGCGGCAGCAGGAAGGGGAATATGCGGGGTGGTGATGCGCACGATCGGTCCATCGAGATCGTAGAAGATCTCGTCAGAAACAATCGAGGTGATCTCCGCGCCCCACCCGCATAGCCTTGGATTCTCTTCCACCGTGAACAGCCTAGAGGTCGCACTCACCGATTCCAAGATGGTGCGGGTATCGAGCGGAACGAGTGTCCGAAGATCGATCACGGTGCACTCTATACCGAAATCCCTTGCGAGAATCGAGGCCGCTTCGAGACTCTTTGACACCATGGCGCCAATCGTGACGATGGTGGCATCCGGTCCTCCACGCCGAATTCGCGCCTGACCCAGCGACTCGACGATCTCCCCTTCTGGAACCTCGTCCTTAGTCGCGTACAAGGCCTTGGACTCGAGAAAGAGCACAGGGTCGTTGTCTCGAACCGAAGACGCAAACAATCCAATGAGATCGCTCGGTGTCGACGGCATGACGACCTTGATTCCAGGCACTGCCATCGCCCAGTTCTCAATGGATTGGGAGTGCTGCGCTCCAAATCGCAAACCGCCGCCATTGCCGGTGCGAATCACCACTGGCATCGTCACTTGACCATTCGTCATGTACCGCGTCTTCGCCATCTGGTTAGCAATGAGGTCCCAACAGACCGCGAAGAAATCTGAGTACATGATCTCCGCAACGGGACGCAATCCAGTCATTGCTGCACCCATGACCGTCCCGAGGATTGCCTGCTCAGAGATGGGCGTATCGATGACTCGCTCAGGTCCGAACTCCTCGAGCAGACCCGTCGTCGCCTTGAATACCCCACCGGCGGCCGCTACGTCCTCGCCAAGGAAGATCACGCTCTCATCGCGTCGCATCTCCTGGGCAATTGCACGACCAACAGCCTCGCGATAACTCAGTTCCGCCATGCCGCACCTCCGTCACTCCACACGTCTTTCATCACCAAGTTCTCCGAAGGGGCGGGTGACGCCTTCGCGATCTCAGTCGCACGATTGACCTCGTCAGCCACGGCCCGGTCGATTTCTTCCAGGGTCTCGGGCTGCGTACCATGCTTGAGCAAGAAGTCGTAGTAAAGCTTGATCGGATCACGTTCCATCCATTTCGCGACCTCGTCGTCAGGTCGATACTTACCCGGATCGGCACGCGAGTGACCCGTTTGTCGATAGGTCATTGCCTCGATTAGCGCAGGGCCCTCCCCTTCACGAGCTCGTCGAAGCAGCTCGCGCGCAACGGAGTACATCTCCTCTACATCATTCCCATCAGCAATGATTCCTTCAAGGCCATATGCCGCAGCCCGATCGGCAGCAGGATGCTCGACCGCGGTCACCTGATGAATCGAGGTGTACTCCATATACAAGTTGTTCTCGCAGACGAAGATCACGGGGAGCTTCCAGACCGCGGCAAAGTTCAATGCCTCATGAAACGCGCCAATGTTGGTCGTGCCATCACCGAAGAAGCACACCGATACCTGCTGCGTCTTGCGGTACTTCGAGGTATAGGCCGCGCCAAGTGCGATAGGTAGATGCGCACCGACGATGGCGTACGATCCCATCATCCCATGCTCCACACTTGTGAGGTGCATGGAGCCACCCTTACCGGCCATGAGTCCGTCCGCACGTCCCATGAGTTCCGCCATCACTGGCGCCATGGGCACACCGCGCGAGAGCGTATGTGCGTGACCGCGATAGGTCGCGAAGGTCCAATCCTTCGGCGTCATCGCCTCTCCAAATGCAGCCGAGATGGCCTCCTGCCCAAGGGAAAGGTGTGAGGTTCCTTTTACGAGGCCCTGGAGGAACAGGTCGAATGCACGCTTCTCGAACTGCCGCAATTCGACCATTCGCCGATAAAGCGACAGCTGGGTCTGGACCGGCGGCGACGGCTGGTTACGCCATGATTGTGAGAGCTCACTTTCAACGGTACTCAACGAGTCCCTCCCCTTCTTCTTTTTCTTAGACTTCTTCTGATCTGACATGGTTGCTCATGTCGCTCAATAAGGATTCGCGACGAACAGTTCCTCAGCGGGGAACAGTGTGATGACCTTGGGACCCTCTCGAGTCACGACGATCTCCTCTTCAATCCGAGCCGCAGAGTATCCATCCGATGCAGGACAGTAGGTTTCGAGCGCAAAGACCATCCCCTCCTGCAACTCCACCGGATGCTCCAGGGAGTTCAGACGCGAGATGATTGGACGCTCATGGAGCGCAAGTCCGAGCCCATGCCCGAATTGAAGCCCAAAGGCTTCCATTTCGGAGGAAAACCCGAAGTCGGTAGCCTTCGGCCAGACACGAGCAATCTGGTCGGTCGTCACGCCCGGCTTGATGAGATCGATGGATGCATCGATCCATTCGCGAGCCTTCGTATAGGCATCTCGCTGCGACGTCGTCGCACGCCCGACATTGAATGTGCGGTAGTAGCAGGTGCGATACCCGTTGAAGGATTGAATAATGTCGAAGAACGCCTGGTCTCCAGGGCGAATCATGCGGTCCGAGAAATTGTGCGGATGTGGCGAACAGCGCTCTCCAGATACCGCGTTGATCGCCTCGACGTCATCGGAGCCGTTCTCGTAAAGGAACTGATTCGCACGAGCCACGATCTCGTTCTCACGCACCCCTGGCTTCAGCATGTCGGAGATGACCTGATACGCACCATCGACAATTGCAGCGGACTGCGAAAGCAAGATGATCTCATCGATCGACTTGATCTGCCGAGCGTTCAGCATGACTTGCTGACCGTCGACCACATTGACCCCTGCGCGCTGGAGCGCAAAGAGCATCGGCACCTCGACGATGTCGACACCGACGGGCTGATCTCCGACTCCTGCATCGTCCAGCAGTGATTTGATCTCGCGAGCTGCCGCATCCATTAGTCCTGCGTCTGGTGCGACTGAGCCCCTCAAGCCAAGCATTCCTGCTCGCGAATTCTCCTCAGGAAGCCAGGTGGAGTAGATCCTATGGTGCTTGGCTGCTGAGCCGAAATCCCATAGAACGGGTTCGCTATTCGGGGTGAGCAGCGTATACCGACAAACTTTGTCCCGAACCCACTCACCTATCTGCGTAGACGTTATGTAGCGGATGTTGTTGACATCGAAACACAACAGTGCGCCGAGTTCGGAGGCCGCGAGCGCTGCCCGCGCCCTCGACAGCCGATATTCACGAAGACGTGCGAAGTCCACACGCTCCTCGAAGTCGACCGACATCCGACCAGGAGCGGGAATCAGCTTCAAGTCGTTGAGTTCTAGTTGACCCATCGCAATCCTCTCTTCAGGAATCGCGACTGCCGAAACGACAGTCGCGCCTCACACCCCCAAAGACCACTGCAATCCTGCGCAGTCCTCGGGAACTTCGTTGTTCATGCATCCGTCTCGACGAATACCGTTATGCGGTCTTGGCTTCCTCTACCGAACCGCCGAGATACAAAGCCGCAATCTCGGGATGCTCCAAGATCTCGGTGCCTGTGCCATAGAGTCGCACACGGCCGTTCTCGAGCACCACGCCATGGGACGCAATCTTCAGACCCGCCTTCGCATTCTGTTCAACAAGAAGGATGGTACGTCCGTCATGGTTCATCGTCTTGACCACGTCGAACATGGCCTTGAGGGTCTTTGGATCAAGTCCCATCGACGGCTCATCCAAGATCACCACCTTGGGATCGAGCATCAGACATCGTGCGAACTCGACGAGCCTCTGCTGACCACCGGAGAGACTTCCCGCCTTCTCCTTGGCTTTGATCGAACAAATGGGGAACATCGCCTCGATACGTTCGAGACGCTCCTTCGTCGTTGCATTGTTCTTGATGGTGTACGCACCGAGTTCGACGTTCTCCCTGACCGTCATATCCGGGAACAGGGAATGGTTCTGTGGTACGAGCACGATGCCCTTGGCGAGCACCGCCTTCGGAGACAAACCTGAGATCACCTCTCCGTCGTAGGTGATCGTCCCGACCCTTGGCTTGAGGAGCCCGGTGATCGAAGCAAGCAGGGTCGACTTTCCGGCACCATTTGGTCCGACGATACAGGTAATCCCACCTTCGACAACCTTGAAATCGACACCCTTGAGGACATCACCGCCGCCATAACCTGCGTAGACGTTTTCAAGCGAGAGAATTGCGCGATCGGACATCATTCCCCTCCATCCGCGGTGCTGATGAACATGCCCGAGAGGTCCTCGCCCTCTTCGTCGGAGGAGTCGTCGTCGGCCCCTCCCAAATACGCGTCGAG
>JBMFXL010000046.1:0-9027 GCA_049964275.1 Acidimicrobiales bacterium
CCCATCGCCCAGAGGACACAGGTGCCATCGGCCTCGGAGATCATTCGCGCAACCTCGACCAGAGTCTCCTCGGAGATGCCGGTCACCTCCTTGGCAAAGGCGAGCGTGTACGGGGCAAGACTCTCTCGATAAGCGTCGAGTCCGGTAACCGAACGCTCAAGAAACTCCCAATCGGCGAGATCGTTGTCAAGTAGGTACTTCGTCACTGCCGCAAGCCAGACCTGGTCGGTTCCTGGAACAGGATGGAGATGAACATCGGCGCGCTCAGCCATCTCATGTCGCCGGATATCAGCTACGACGAGCTTTTGGCCATGAAGCTTGTGGGCCCTCTTCACACGGGTTGCGATGACCGGATGGCTTTCCGCGGTGTTCGAGCCCACGATGATGACGAGTCCGGCCGACGCAATATCGGAAATCGAACCGGAGTCACCTCCGAATCCGACCGTTCGCCACAGTCCCATCGTCGCCGGTGACTGGCAGTAGCGGGAGCAGTTGTCGACGTTGTGGGTCCCCACCACCGCACGGGCAAGCTTCTGCATCAGATAGCTCTCTTCGTTGGTGCACTTCGAGGATGCAATGAACCCAAGCGAATCAGGTCCACTTGCCTCCCGAATGGCACCCATTCGAGCCCCAATGTAGGCGAGTGCGTCGTCCCAAGTGGACTCTTCGAAATGGTCTCCTCGACGGATCAAGGGAACGGTCAGGCGCTCCTCTGCGTTGACATAGTCCCATCCGAACTTCCCTTTTACACAGGTCGAGATGGCATTCGCCGGGCCTTCGGTGGTCGGTTCGATCTTCAAGATTTCGCGTTCACGCGTCCAGACTTCAAAGCTGCACCCCACACCGCAATAGGTACATACCGTTTTGGTGCGCGCAATCTGGCTGGGACGCATCGCTGCATCCGCCTCCGAAAGTGCCAGGATCGTTCGAAGCCCGGTCGCAGGCTCAACCGATTTCGTCAGTGAAATAAGCGGCTCCTTGATCGCAGCAGGCAAGGCAGTCAAAAAACCGGCGCGCCCAAGCATCGACTTCTCCATGAGCGCATTGCAAGGGCAGACAGTGACGCAGTGCCCACATCCCACACAGCTGGATTCGCCCGCCAGCACGCCACCATCCCACACCACCCGGGGTCGCTCAAGGCTCCAATCGATGGAAAGGGTCTCGTTGACTTGGAAGTCTTGACATGCCTCAACACATCTTCCACAAAGTATGCATTGATCAGGGTCGTATCTGTAGAACGGGTGGCTCGCGTCGACCTCGTACGGCTTGGGCTCGTACTCGTAGTTCGAGTGATGCATGTCCATTTCGGAAAACGTGTTATGAATCACACAATTGCCATTGTTGTTTTCACAGACCGTGCAATAGAGCTCGTGATTACGAAGGATGCGGGACATTGCCTCTCGTTGTGCTGCAACAACTGTCGGCCCAGTGGTTTCGATCGAGGTAGCGTCTCCGACTAGAGTCGCGCACGCTCGAACAAGTTTGCCGTCAACACTGACCAAGCACGTATCGCACGTTTGGATAGCCCCAAGATTCTCTTGGAAGCACACATGAGGAATGCTGACCGAGTTGGCCTTTGCCAGCGCCAATACGGAATCACTTGGGGCCGCGACCACCGTCGCACCATTGAGGACTACTTGTGTTTCGGACATTGAGGTACCCCCGAACCCGTCTGATGGCGCAACACGAAGGTCGCCTTGACGCCTCGCTCAAATCTACGTTATTGCACTTCGGTGAGGGCTGCCACAACGACGATCAGCGGAGTAGTGCCTCATATTCCTCAGGAGTATCACAATCAGCCATTGCGTGGGCACGTCCGGTGAGGTGGACATCGATGAACTGTGTCAGTCGTGGTTCGAACAAAGTCGACATCGCCGCACCCGGGTCGGGCGGTTCCGTCAACATCGCAGCGATGGCGGCTCGCCCAAGCAAGACGAAGTCGAAGCGCGCCCTTCCCGCGACCACAGGCACTACTGACGACTCACCCGACATCGACGCCAACCACTCGACCTCGAGGGTCGACAGCCTAGGAAGATCGCATGCCGCCACAATCGTCGCATCGAATGCACGATCGGCGAATATCTTGCTGATCCCCAACCATGTCGCCCTTGCTGGTCCACCAAACGATCGGTCTATGACCGCGTCGCCGCGGGAAAAGCCTCCGCCGACCTCTACAACCGGCTCAAGGACGGGTGCAAACGCGTCGGCCACCCGGTCTATGAATCGGACTCCGAACCGGTCTCGCAGAAGCGCCTTGGTCCTTCCCATTCGCTGGGAGGCACCTCCACTGAGGATGATCCCCGCGGTCACTCGGCTCCGAGGGCCTCTCGCACTCGGTGCACTGCCGCCTCCACCCCAAGACCTGACCGCCCCGCCATATAGGCAGCCAAGGGTGCAGCGATACGTTCGGAGGAATGGGCGACGATACCGGTGAACGAGAGGATGTCCTCTCTCTCACGCTCGTCCGGGATCGTGACGTTCAGCGCGTGGGCGAGTATCGACAGCATTTCATCAACGGTCATCTCCCCAACGATAGTGTTCGAACAGATCGTCGCCAGATTGACCGTTGGACCCGAATTCGTGCAAAATTGTCAGGTTCGTTCTACAATGATCCTGATGTCATGCGCCAGGGAGCCTCGCGAACGAGGAAATCCTCTCGACTCGGTCGAGTTTGTAGCCATAGATGGCTCGCGCATCCCTTCGACCCCCAGGTGATCGATCTGAGTCTTCTTGACACGTTTGGCTCCACGCCGACCATTACCACTACAGTGCGACTGCGTGCTCGCTATGCCACGGTCCGCTATGTCGTGGCCACGACGTTGGTAGGAGCCGCCGTCTTTGGAATCTCCTCCGCTGTAGGTGCCGACCAGGCAAGCCTTCAGAAGGAGGCGTCCTCGCTCGCTGCACAGATCCTCACCCAAAGCACTTCGCTCCATACAATCGCAGTCGAACAGGCCAACGACACACAGTCGCTTCAAGCTGCGCAGCTCCAGGTCCAGAAGTCACAAGCCAAGCTCAAGGTCGACCAAGAGATCCTCAAGCAAGCCCGTGCAAACCTCTCTCGCGCTGCAGTCGACTCGTTCGTTTCCGGTGTCGACGTCGGAAATCTCACCACGATCCTCACTTCTTCCGAAGTGACCAACCTGGTACGCGGTGATTTCCAGTCGATCGCCACCACCTCCATCTCCGATTACCTCCGGGCCACGCAGAATGCCCAGGAGCAGGAGCGCGCTGCCGCACTTCAACTCCAAGCCCATCTCGCACAGGCGAATCAAGCGCTCACTCAGATCGACCAAGCGCGTGCCGCCCTTCAGTCGGTGATCAATAAGGAGCAGACCACGCTGAGTTCAGTGAACGGTCAGATCCAAAGCCTGATACAGCAAGCGATCCAAGCAAAAGCTCGCGTCACCGCAACCCAAGGACTACCAAGTCCCAAAGGCGTTGCGCAGGTTGCCACTACATCAGCGGGTACCTCAACCTGGGGAGGGGTACCCGCACCTCCAAGTCCTGCTGCCTTCTCAGCACTTCGAAACTGCGAGTCAGGTGGAAACTACTCAGATGACACCGGTAACGGGTACTACGGCGCCTACCAATTCTCCCTTGGAACATGGGAGCGACTCGGCTTCAGCGGACTTCCAAGCGCCGCTCCACCGAGTACCCAAGATCAGGCCGCCGCAATGCTTCAGCAGGAGTCGGGCTGGGGACAATGGCCCGCATGCTCCGCGATCCTTGGTCTTCTCTAGGATGCCCAACTACCCCACCTTGGAGTTCTAGGTGGACATACTTCTTATCAGGCATGGCATTTCGATCATGAATGCCTCGGGCGCCTGGGCCGGCGACACTGACGTCCCCCTCGCCGAAGAGGGCCGGGAGGAGACCCGCGCGGTCGCACCGTTCTTTGCGTCTCTTGCGCTCGAAGGGGTGGTCACGACTGACCTCGCTCGATCAATCGAAACTGGCGCAATCCTCGCAGAATCACTTGAGATTCCAGTGGTCGGTACCGTGGCCGCCCTTAGGGAACGAAACGTCGGCGCATGGACTGGCCTGGATCGACATGAGATTGCCAGTCGCTTTCAGGAAGAGTACGAGCGATGGCGAACAGGACAGAGCCGAGAGATCCCTCATGCCGAGCCTTGGCCCGTACTTACGGCTCGAACACTCGCTGGCATCGAGCACGTTCGAACCCAATTCGAAATGATTTCACGTCTCCTCGTTGTGACACATGCGCAGGTGCTGTCCGCACTCTGCGACCATCTTGGTCAACCCCAAATACGTCACCCGAATCTCTCCGGTCATTGGGTCCTAGCTGGTCCTACGGGACTTCGTTATCTCGACCGGTTCAATCCCGGATCGCTGAACGGTCGATCTCTCGTGTAGTTGGCATGCCAAGGGTCGTTGATAGCCTGAGGTGATGCACGTCGTTCTCTCCCGCCTGCTCGCGCCGATTATCCCCGATCTTCCGAATATGGACTTCACCGTTTGGGACTTCAATGATCCAAATCCCGTGCCGACTGCGATCCTCGCAGAGGCCGAGGTCTACGTACCGACCTACATGTCACCGAGTGCCGCAGTAGCAGCAGCATCACAGATGCCTTCACTCCGCCTCATCCAACTCCTCTCCGCAGGGGTCGATGCGACACTACCCCTCGTTCCCAAGGGAGTGACCCTTTGCAATGCCAAAGGTGTCCACGATGCCTCGACGGCTGAACTTGGCGTCGGTCTTGCGCTTGCCGCGATCCGGAAGATCCCAACATTCGTCCGGAATTCCCTTCGTCACGAATGGCGAAGCTTTGCGACCTCGTCACTCGCCGATGCACATGTGCTGATCGTGGGCTACGGTTCGGTCGGTCGGGCGCTCGAGGCGCGCCTCTTGCCGTTCGAGGTCAGCATCGAGCGAGTTGCACGCACCGCGAAAGCAAACGTTCACGGAATGGAGGCGCTGCCTGAGCTACTCCCTCAGGCAGATGTAGTCTTCGTCATCGTCCCACTTACCGACGAGACACATGGCCTTGTTGACCGTCGATTCCTCGAGCGGATGAAGCCTGGAGCACTTCTCGTCAACATTGCCCGAGGGCCAGTGGTCGACACGGATGCGCTCGTAGAGGTTCTCCAAAGTGGCGCCATCTCTGCGGCTCTTGACGTCACCGATCCAGAGCCGCTCCCGTCCACTAGTCCACTTTGGGAGCTTGAGAACTGCCTCATCTCCCCTCATGTTGGGGGAAACACTTCCGCGTTCTTACCCCGCGTAACTCGACTTGTCCGAGAGAACCTCACTCGCTACGCGAACGGTGCACCTCTCCTCAACGTCATCACCGGGAGCTATTAGCCCACCATCTCAAGGCATTTCCTCAACGTCATTCAGTGCGAAGGGGCGGTGACATATACCGCATCCGCGCGCGATCGAAGATGCACTCGATCTCCAAGGGAGATCACCCTGTCCGCATCAGGCACGTACGAGACGGAGATGGTCCGACTCCCGTCACGTACACCAAGTCGCACAGATCCTCCAAGGAAGGACACGGACTCGACCTCGAACCGACCATCGATGGCGACTTCGACGTGGAAGGTCTCAGGACGAACATAGACCGATACAGGCGAACCAGTGATGAAACCAGACAGTCGATCACCAGCCCCGACTTCACCGATACCGTCGACGTTCACCCGAGATGGCCCTACCGCCACGCCGTCGAGTACGTTGATCTGCCCAACAAAGCGAGCGACGAAATCCGTCACAGGATGTCCATAGACCTCCCACGGCGCACCGAACTGCTCGAGATGGCCGGACTGAAGCACGGCGATGCGATCGGCGAGTGCAAGTGCCTCTTCTTGGTCGTGAGTCACGAAGAAGGTAGTAATTCCGAGTTCGCGCTGGATGCGGCGAATCTCTTCACGAAGTTGACCGCGTACTTTCGCATCCAACGCAGAAAGTGGCTCGTCGAGCAGGAGGACCTCTGGTTCGATTGCCAGTGCACGCGCGATGGCAATCCGCTGCTGTTGCCCACCGGAAAGCTGATGGGGGAATCGATCCGCGGCATGTCCGAGACCGACCAATTCGAGGAGCTCCGCTGACTTGGTCGCACGTTCGCGTGAGCGCATACCTCTCACCCGGAGTCCAAACTCCACGTTGGCACGCGCAGTCATGTTCGGAAAGAGACTGTAGTTCTGAAACACCATGCCAATACTGCGATGCTCGGTCGCGACCTGGGTGACGTCCTTACCATCAACGATCACTGCACCCTGGTCGATCGATTCCAGACCAGCGAGTGCCCGGAGTGCGGTCGTCTTCCCACAGCCAGACGGGCCAAGCATGACCACGAGTTCTCCAGGTTGTGCAGAGAGAGAAAACGACTCCAGGGCAGCGACAGCGCCATAACGCTTTGTAAGGCCCCGAAGCTCAACTGCTACGCCCCTTCGATGGCTCGCACGATCCAACTGCGACACCTCACCAAGTACTGTTGCCATACTGCTCGACACCTCATTCATTCTGTAGTAGTCAGGTCGACGATCGCGAGTGAACCCGGTACTGCCGCGGTAGATTTCACAGCTCTCCTTCGACCAAATCCCAACATGATCGCGGCCAACGGCAGCCACGTAAACACCAGCGCGATCAAAGACAGTGCCACCGCTTGGCTCGCCGCTGTCTGTCCCACCTGCACGAGGAAGACCGGGAACGTGGTAAAGCTCAGTAATGACGCCACAGCGAACTCACCGATCCCAAACGCGAAGGCAAGCAACGCAGCGGCGAGGATGCCAGACCGAAAAGACGGCAACAGCACCCAGAACAACAGCTTCCACCACGACGACCCGAGCGAACGTGCCGCGTCAACGAGCGTCACGAGATCAACAGCTTGAACCGCCGCGTCGATCGATCGGTAGGTGTAGGGGAGCGCAAGCACCACGTACTCAAGCGCGAGGATGATCGGAGTACCGATGATCACATTGGGAAGGTGTTTGAACGTGGTGATCACGCCTAGCGTCACGACCACCGACGGAATCACCAACGGCAACAGCGAGATCGACTCGAAGGTCCGTCGAAGTCGCGGAAGTCGAAGATGAATCCAAACCACCGTAGGAACAAGCAGTACAAGCGTCAAAAACACCGAACCGACTGCGACTCTCACGGAAAGCCAGAGGGTAGTCCAAAATTCGGGAGTAGAAAACAGCTGGGTATATGCCGAAATTGTCAGGCTCCCATGGTTCCCCACGAAGCTGAATCGGGCCGACGCCACAATGGGAAGGAGAAAGAATAGGCCAAGGATCCCAAGTACCACGACGCGAAAGCTCGTACTCAGGCGCAAGGTATCCTCGCCTCGGGTCGTAGACGGAATCAGCGAAGCCATTTTGAGGTCTTGCTCCCTACATATACGTACAACGCACCGGCAATGACGACGATGAAGATCATCCCTGCACCGAGCGCATCACCAAGATTCGTTTGTCCCGCCAACACGTTGCCCGAGATGAGTGCACCGAGTTCGATCGGAACCAGTGGGATCACTCCCGAGGTCAGGGCTTGAGCGGTTGCATACGCTGCGAACGCATCCGTGAACATCACGATGAAGGCCGCCGCGATCGCAGGTGCAAGCAGTGGAATGCCCACCCATCGCCAGAAGAGCAAGCGCCGGGCTCCAAGCGTGGACGAAGCTTCAATCCACTCCGCCTTGATCCCTTCAATCGCCGGAAGCATGATCAGGATCATGAGAGGAATCAGGAAGTACTGATAGACGATGGTAAGACCGAGTACCGAGTACAGCGAGAACCCATGGCGATACGGATCAAAACCCGCGTCTTGGAGCCAGCGCGTCACCAAACCGAAGTTTCCCAGGGTCGCGATGAACGAGAACGCGAGAGGCACGCCACCGGTGTTCGCAAAGACCGCCGAGCCTGACGCGACGATGGACCGAAGAATGCGATTCTTCGAGGAGGAGATCGCGAGCGCTCCTGCAACGCCGAGCACCGTCGCGACAATCGAAGAGTACAGCGACAGCTTCAACGACGCCACGAAGGACGAGAAATATACGCCATGAATGGCGGCGGAAAGATTCGAAGTGGTGAACTGCCCCCCACTTCCCCGAAAGGCATTCAGGATCACGGAGAGGGCCGGGACGACGAGAAAGAGGCCCACATAGGCGATGAACGGTACCACGCCAAGCCCGCGTTTCCATGATCGATTGCTCGATAGACGCGATCCGGACGAGGTTGACTCGTCCGGATCGTGCAACGAAGCAGATTCTCCTACTTCGATTGACGTAGCAGTCATCAACCCGCCGAAGAGGTTGAGCCTGAGATGGACGGCCAGGTACTCGCAACCGCAGTCTGAGCCTTGCTCAGGTCACCTTGGGTCGGGAACTTCGGCTCACCAGAGACCGCAGGCAGGAGCGAGAGCAGCGACTTCTTGACTGTTCCGGCCTTCTCCATGGAAGGAAGAAGGATTGGTCGAGCAAATCCCTTTAGCCAAAGATTCTGACCAACGTTCGAGTAGAGGAACTCTTCCCAGAGCCGAGCTGCCGCCGGATCAGGAGCCTTCGCGGAGATGGCCTGCGCATAGTACGAGGCGTACTTCGCGTTGGAGGGTACGAACACCTTCCAATCGACCTTACCCTTGACCGCGTTGGCATAGGCGGCATTGAGATAATCCCAGTCGATGTTGACCTTGATCTGACCGCTTTCGATCACCGCCGGAGAACTCTGGACAGGGACATAGTTTCCCGCTGCTGCCAGCCTCTTGAAGTAATCGAGGCCTGGTGTGATATTCGAGAGTGATCCACCGTTAGCAAGCGCCGCACTGTATACCGCTCCGAAGGCTGCACCTGCACTCGTCGGATTACCATCGAGTGCTACCGCGCCGTGATACTGAGGTGAAAGCAGGCTAGCGAATGAGGTAGGGGGCTTCGAGAAGTCCGCAGCATTGTAGCCAATGGAAATGTAGCCACCATAATCAAAGAACCAGTCGGCATTTGATGCCTTCGCATCAGACGGGATCTCGGACCACTCCGACACCTTGTAGGGAGCGAATAGACCTTCTTGCGC
>JBMFXL010000047.1:0-8986 GCA_049964275.1 Acidimicrobiales bacterium
TCAACCGCACTATCTACCACCCTCGTGTGCCTATCATCTCCGGAAGTCCGGTCAGCTGCTAGCCAGAAGTTTAGTCAGTCTCACCGGTCGCAGCGCTACTGTCGCTCGGCCGACGTGCGGACGTGTTGAGCCACCAACACGGTGACTCTTGTAACTTGTTCACGCTGGAAGTCCTCGAGCGTGCCGCGAGTGACCTCAAGAGTTGACCGGTTAGGTCTGTAGTTTGACGAGCCGTTAGAAGCAACTACTCCACTGGGTGGCCAGGGCCAGTTGCTCGGCAGGTGGAGCTGGCATCGTCGTGCACCCGTGCGTGATGCGACCGGGTGCACGACGCACCAGCAACCATGACGTGTACGAGTGTCGCGACCCGGCGACCGGGGAACGGCCTCACGTCAACGAACTCCTGGACGAGCGCTTCGAGACCGAATTTCCCACTGAGTACACCGGCGAGGGCGAGTCCCGCGTTGGCTACGGCGTGTTCGTCGAATACCACCAACAGATGAGAAGGACTGAGTAGGCTCTCCGGGCGGTCATTGACGTTGCTTCCAGACCATCCGATATTCCTTCAATCCGAGCCGAGTTTCATGTTGCTTCCGCCTATCACTTCAAACAGTGCACGTAAAGGTGTGATTTGCCACCAGCCGTGACAGTTTCCGCGCCGTGTATCAGCGCCTCAAGTCCGGGGTAGAGCTGGTTGAAGGATTCGGCGAATCGAAGGTAGTCGACAATCGTCGTGTTGAACCGTTCGCCGGGAATCAGCAAGGGGATCCCGGGCGGGTACGGGGTCAGCAGGACGGCCGTCGTGCGGCCCACGAGTTGAGCGAGCGGGACTCTTTCAACATTACGCCGCGTCATCTGGGCCCACGCGTCGCTGGGCAGCATCTCGGGGACCAGGTCCGAGGTGTACATGTCAGTCGTCAGCCTCGCGATGTCGTGGGTCCGGTAGAGCTCGTGGATGCCTTGGCAGAGGTCGCGAAGGCCGATCCGTTCGTACATCATCTGAGACTTGGCAAAGCGCGGCATGGCCTGAGCCGTGGGCAGGTTGAGGTCGTAGGCATCCTTGAAGCGTTGGAGCTGGGTGATGAGAGTGTTCCAGCGACCCTTTGTCGCTCCGATGGTGAATAGAGCCAGGAACGAGTAGAGGCCGGTCTTCTCCACGATGACGCCATGTTCGGCAAGGTAGCGGGTGAGGACGCAGGCCGGAACTCCGGCCTCGGCGAAAGCGCCGGTCAGGTCTAGCCCAGGTGTCAGGACGGTGACCTTGAGCGGATCGAGCATGGTGAAGCCGGCCTCGATGTCAGGGAAGCCGTGCCAGTCGTTGTCAGGGTCCAGCTCCCAGTCCGGGCGTTCTCCGACGCCTTGGCGCAAGGGCGTGTCCGGACCCCAGACCTGAAACCACCAGGTGCCGGCCAGCTCTTCGCCGATTCTGATGATCGCCCGACGGAATTCGAGTGCCTCGGTGAGGGCTTCCTCGACGAGGGCGGTGCCACCCGGCCGGTCCATCATCGCGGCGGCGACGTCGCACGAGGCGATGATGGCGTACTGGGGACTCGTGGAGGTGTGCATGAGAAACGCCTCGTTGAAGATCTTCTCGTCGAAGTCTTCGCTCTCGGACTCCTGGACAAGGATCTGGGACGCCTGCGAGAGGCCGGCCAGCAACTTGTGGGTCGATTGGGTGGCGAAGATCAAGGACTTAGCGCATCTCGGGCGATCGCGGCCTATGGCGTGCATTCCCTTGTAGAAGTCGTGGAAGGTGGCGTGCGGCAGCCAGGCTTCGTCAAAGTGGAAAGCATCAACTTCACCGTCGAGCGACGCCTTGATCGCCTCGACGTTGTAGATGATCCCGTCGTACGTGCTCTGGGTAATAGTGAGCATGCGCGGCCTGGCCGCCTTGTCGAGCACGAACGGGTTGGACTCGATCTTGGCGCGGATGCTCTGCGGACTGAACTCGTGGCGAGGGATTGGCCCGATGATGCCGGCTTGGTTGCGAGTGGGTGTGAGGAATATGGGCACGGCACCAGTGAGGATCAGAGCGTGCAGCACGGACTTGTGACAGTTGCGATCGACCACGATCACGTCACCCGGGCTGACCATCGCGTTCCACACGATCTTGTTGGACGTCGATGTGCCGTTGGTCACGAAGAACAGGTGGTCGGCGGAGAATATGCGAGCCGCGTTGCGCTCGGCGTCGGCCACGGGTCCGGTATGGTCGAGCAGCTGTCCGAGCTCCTCGACCGCATTGCAGACATCCGCGCGAAGCATGTTCTCACCGAAGAACTGGTGGAACATCGTGCCGACCGGACTCTTCAGAAATGCGGCACCTCCCGAGTGTCCCGGGGTGTGCCAGGAGTTCGCACCGCTTTCGACGTAGTTCGTGAGAGCACGGAAGAACGGCGGGGCTACCGCGTCCAGGTAGTCGCGGGCCGCGTGGGCGATGCCGCGGGCAACATAGTCGTCGGTCTCTTCGAAGGTATTGACGAATCCCTGGACCTCCTTCAGGATCGATAACGGCATCGCCGCCGCGGTGATGCGCTGGCCGAACAGGTAGATCGGAACAGTCGAGTTCTTCGCGCGCACCGCCTGCACGAACTCGACCAAGGCCGTCCGCTCGATGACCTCGCCCCGGCAATCGAGCGCACAGTAGACGAAGGCGGCCACCCGGCTGGAGAGGCTGGCCAGGGTTGCAGCATCGTCGTTGGTGAAACGCCTCATGACGCCCACGCCGGCGCGCTCGAGGGCTGCGGCGAGCCCGTCGATGCTGGAACCTGTGCGTTCGGGGCGCGAGGGGTCATCGATGAGCAGGACGGGGAAGTTCGGATTCATGCCGTCACCTGAACCCGTGGCGACGGAGTCGTGACCGACGCGGAATCCGACACCCGGCGTTCTCCAGCGCATCCTTCTCGTTGTGAAAGGTGCACCCCCGCAATCATGCATCGGATCGAGCCCCCGGCGAGTTCGATCGAAGGTATGTCGAACGCAATCGGTTCCGCAGATCTGCGGATGATGCCGACCTGGGCAGCGGTCAGAGCCCTCAAGGCGCGAGACGACATGACGAGCAGGCGACCACTACTGCCAGTGAGCTCGATAGAGTTGGCGGCGAACTCCGGTATCCGGGGCGCAGAAAGGTCGATGACGGTGCGACCGGACTCCTCGAGGCGTCGACGGACCTGCTCGCGCCGAGCGGTGTCGTGGATTCGCAAGAGTCCGACCAATGCGAACTCGGTGCCGACATACATCATCACGTTGGTGTGGTACATAACCTTTCCCGTTCAAATGTGCGTTTGCGAATGAATTCTCGCTGCGTGGTCCTGCCATTCACGTCGACTCGCTACACTTTGACGTTTCACAACGATGCATCAAGGTGGTACAAATCAATGGCATTTTGGCGTCCAACCAACGTTGCAACTCGAATCGCGTCGGCTCGGCTCCAATGTGTCTCATCGACCCACTGTGAAAGCAGCGAAGTCAAGCCATTGCGCCAGAGTCGCGATCCCAGTAGATGGAACTCCGCAAGTCCCCACGCGTCACTGGAGTACAACTGCTTTGTAAAGGGAGCAATCTCAAATGACTCGGCGATCAATTGGCGCGATTGCACGCCAGTGTAATTAATCGCCTCGCCAATATCGAAAAAAACGTTGGGAAACATCTGAGCCAGGTAAGCAGCTTCACGCTGGTAGGGATAACAGTGCAGCAACACCACCGGTGTACCAATGGGTTCAACTGCTCTGAGGAAATCTGTCAGATGAGCGGGATTCGAACGAATGAGGTCTAGGTCCGAATCGCCGTAACCAGTGTGAATCTGTACTGGAAGCTCCACATCGACTCCCGACCAGAGAAGAAACCGCAAGAGTACCGGGTCATCTACGCGCACCGCGCCGGAGCGCTCGATCGTGGCAAGCCAGTGTCCCGTAGCGACCTCGACGTCACGCGCCGATGGTCGCTCCGGATCGAAATTGAGACCGTAACGATACGCCGCAATGCTCTTGGTCGCCACCGCTCCCGATGAAAGACGTTCCTTCAAGGTTGCACGAAAGGTATCCGCGAAGTCCTTGGCCGATACTCCATTGCGCGCAATGTCCTCCGCGACTGACTCGAGGCGTACTACCTCGTAACTTGGCGCTCCCGATGCTTCGCTCATCTGGTCGAGGTCGAGGAGGTCTCCCGCAGCAAAGCCAGTGTCGACCAACAGTGCGCCAACGTGAGCGGCGCGCAAGAGTCGCCGATTGACTTCATCGGCGCCCAACGCCAACCGGCGCTCGATGTAGGCAGAAGAATCAGCGAAAACGTCGAGGTCGAGTAAGGGGGCGCACCATCGGCGGATCGCGAAACCTACTTGAGAGTCAAAGTTCGATGTTCCCGGGCGATGTGCCCGATCGGATTCGGTCATCACGTCTTCGAACGAGGCTCGGTCTAACTCGATCTTCAGAGCGCCATGAACGTGGTGATCCACGAGGTCCAACGATTCAATGGCCTCGGCGATCGATGGGTTACGATGCTCGACGTTGGATGTCAATTCGCCGTCACCAACCCGCGTAGGCGGCCACGACGTTCGCGGGTACCTTATGCGCCGCCGCGTCATCAATGGCGGCTCCGATAATCTCAACCGCACAATCAACCTGCGCGTCAGAGATCACGAGCGGTGGTGTAATCTCCAAAACGTTGCCGCCGACGTAGAAGACCACAGCACCGAGCTCAAAGGCTCGATAGACCGTGGCTGCGGCCAGAGTCGGGTCGGGCGTCTTGGTAACCGTGTCGATAACCAACTCGACGCCGATGGCGAGACCGTGGCCGCGGATGTCGCCCACGTGGGTGTTGTGCAGTGCTGCTAGTCCGGCACGCAAACGTTCGCCGGCTCGGCGAGCGCGCTCGGGCAACTCTTCTTCTTGTATGACCCTCAACACTGAGCGGCCAACTGCCGCGCAGAGGGGATTGCCTGCAGTGGTCAACAGTGCGGTCGCGGTCGGTCCGTTCAAGATCTCCGCGGGACCGACGGCCGCCGAAAGGGGCAGTCCATTACCTAGGACCTTGCCGAAGCAGATCAGATCGGGCGTTGCTCCATCGAGCTGAAAGGCGTGCAAAATCCCGGGACGTCCTAGACCAACCTTCACCTCATCACAGACCAGCAATGTGTTGTAGCGGTGACAGAGTTCTTCGAGGCCGCGAAGGAAACCGGGGGGAGGAACAATCATTCCTCCGTCGGCCTGGATTGGCTCGGCCATGACGCAGGCGACGTCACCTTGGGCTAGTGCTGCTTCAACCTGTGCGAGCGATGCGTCGAGCGCTGCTTGGGCGCCTGAGGGAACGCCACTGGGGGTACGGTATTCGTTGGGATAGTCAACGAAGGTGTTCCACTGGTCGGCCCCCACCGTGCCGGCTTCGACGTGAACTCCTGACGCGGACATTGCGAAGCCGATTCCTCCGTGGTACGAGTGGTTAAAGGCGACGATACGACGTTTCCCCGTCGCAAATCGGACGGCACGAATCACCACGTCGCACGCGTCGCTGCCGGCGTGTCCCAAATAGACACGACGATCGCCTCGACCAGGCACGAGTTCCAAGAGATCCTCTGCTAGGCCAACCGCGTCCGGGTGCGCTGCTGAAAGACCTCCCGCACCGGGAGGATTTCTCGCCGCCTTGACGAGGGCTTCGACGACCTTGGGATGGCCGTGACCGAGTCCTGCGGCGGTCCACGTCGCTGATAAGTCCAAAAGTTCACGGCCTCCGGCCTCAATCAGCGTGCATCCTGATCCCGACTCGAGTGCGAGAGGAAAGAAGCGGAGCTTCTCTATCCCCGCGACCGACGCGAGGTCGCGGGAATAGAGATCTCTGGCCGCAGGGGCTATTCGATCGAGTCCGGGGAGAAGCGACGAATCCATTACACCTCAGCGCTTGGGAACGGGGCCTGATCGTGACCGCTCGCGGCGGGCAGCTCCTTGCCCTCGGGCTCACTCAAATTGCGCGTAAGACCTATACCGACCTTGTCGGCCAAACCCGGGAATGCCAAGGCGATAATGAGACCGATCAACATGAGGGCACCCGCGAGGAATGGCTCAGCCAACCAGTTGGTCTGACCTTTCACGTTGAAGTAGAAGACCGCGAGAATCATGGCGGCTCCCAGGATAGGAAGGATGATTTCGTAAATCAACTCTCGCCGATCACGGACCAAGTGAACCATCGTGCCGACTTCCACCATCAGATACGAAACCATCAGGCACATTGCGCCAGCAGTGGCGAAGTAGAAGTACATATCCAATGAGGCACTACCAGTTCCCACTACTGGGTGCCCGGTGAGAAATGACACGACGGTGACCACGAGGATGACGATAAACGTGAAGTACAAGGCATTGAGCGGTTCACCGCGCTTTTCATCGAGTCGGCTCCACTGCTTCATTCCAATGCCATCACGAGAAAATGCGTACAGCAAACGCCCTGAAGTGGTGGCGCACGCCAAAAAGCTCCCGAACGCCGACATGAGGGCGGTGAAGGAAAGGACCAGCGAGAACCACAGTCCGACGTAGGAACGCCCTAGGGCCGCCAACGAGTTGCTCGACGTGCTGAACGCGTGCACGCCAACGGCGTTGGTCCCAAATCCAACCGTCTCAGCAAACATAACGATGATGAACACCACGCTGGAGAGGGCCACGGAGCCCAGTAATGCTCGCGGAATATTGCGTCGAGGATTGTCGGTCTCTTCGCCAAGCGCCGCACAGGCCTCAAAACCAGCCCACGACAGAAAGGCCGCCACGACGGCGCCCATGATGGCGGTGAAACTGTGCCCCGTCGGGTTGAAGACGCTGAAGTCAATACCTCCGCCGTGCGCCGTTCCGCCTTTGGAAAATATGACAATGCACAAGATAGTCATGAAAACAATGCCAATGCCTTCGATGGCTAAGAGGATTCGCACAACGTTGCGGAACTCTCTCCTACTCATAAACCCCGCGATTGTGAAGGCTACGAGGGCGCTGATGAGCCACGAGACCTGAAAGGGATGGGTGGAACTGCCTTGCGCGTTCGCCAGAAAGGCATTGACGAAACTTCCGATCGCGCCGAGAATAGCTATAGCAAACAGTAGATAGGTGGCCAGGATGCCAAAGCCGGAGAAGAAACCGGCCCGAGGACCAATAGTCGAGCCCACCAGAGCGTAGGCACTGCCCGCTTGATTGAAGCGCTGCGTCAATCGGATGAATCCGTGGGCGATCAAACCGATCCCGACGGCCCCCAGTACAAAGATGAGCGGTACCGATTTACCAACGGCGAGCGCGATCCCTTGGCCATTTCCGGCCATAGCCAAGTTCGGCGCTACAACGCCCAGTGAGAGACCGACGGCCCCCCAAAGCTTTAGGTTTCTGCCCGGCCTTGCGTAAGGCGCCGCCTCGCTTGTCTCTTTACTCACATTCCCCCCTAAATATGATGGTCTCATTCGAGCAGTGGACTAATCAGTAACTCTCATCTTCACTACGCAATTCCTTTTTCACTTTCACTTCACGCCGACCAGGTGTAGCGAAACTGTTCCACCAGCTCTTCTACGGTCTTCGACTTGGCAATCTCAACTTCGTGGCGACGTACCCCGATAATGGCCTCCACCAGCACTGCGCCGAGTACGTCGATCGCCACCGAACTCGATTGAAAGAGATCCAGATTGGACGCCTGGTCAATACCAATGGGCACGATGTTGCGTAGCGTTCGTTCCTCATCGCTCAACGTGTCGGGATTCATCGAAACCTCGTTGGGCAGTTCAATCTTTTCTTCGATCCCCCGCCGGCTTAGTCCGAGGATCATCGCGACAGCCGCGTACGGGTTTACCGAATGATCGACGCACTTGATTTCAAGATTGCCGCCATAAGGATTCCCCGGCGTGGCTTCACAAAACCGCAACGCCGCCTCTCGATTCTCGAGGCCCCAACAGGCGAAAGCTCCCGACCACTTCCCTGGCTGGAGCCGCGTTGACGAAAGTAGAGATGGCGCGAGGACCGCCATACTCTCGGGAAGCCATTTCACGAGACCACCAATGACTGCTCCGCCGTCATCACGAAGTCCGTACGGTCCGTCGCCGCCGGAGAAGAGTGGCTCCCCGTCGCGACGAAAAGAAATGTGCAGATGGGCACCATTGCCAATTCCGTTGGGAACCGGTTGAGGCGAGAACGAAAGCTGCAGGCCATGTGCTCTGGCGGCACGACCCAGTAGAACTCGGGCCAGTACGTAGTTGTCGACCGCCCGCAATGGTGGAGCGGGTGCCATTGTAAGTTCCATCTGGCCTAAGCCATATTCCGCGTGGACCTGTTCAATCTCCAGCCCACAAGCTTCAAACGAATCGTGGACATCCGCAAGAAATTTCGACCGATCAAGCAAGGGTCCCACGCCATAAGCCGGACCGCCGCACACGAGCCCCGTTCCGGCATCAAAGCACGTGAACTCGATCTCAAAGGCCGCCAGTGCTTCTAATCCTTCGCCCTCGCAGGTGGCCTGAAGGCGTCGAAGTACTGCTCTCGCACAGTGATCGAGGGGTGCGCCGCGCTGGTCGGCCGACTCGAAAGGCACCCACGCTAAGCCGCCTCCGAGAATCATGATGGCGTCTAAGTCAGCGCGCAGCCGTATATCACCCACGACGGAGAACGAAGGAGTCATTGCAATAAGATCATCGATAGTAAAAACGGCCCACGTTGGTGACGCACCAACGCCGGGAAAGTTCAAGGACCCGACTTTCGACACTGGCACTTGCTTGGCTCGAAGAATTCCGCCATTATCGACGAACGTGCCAATGACGATACGAACATCGGCGTCGCTCAACTTCTTGGCCACCCTGGCGACCCGTTCAGCGTTGAAATGTTCAAGATTTGGCTCAGTCACGGCAATCCGCCGCCAAAACTGTCCATGTATGAAACACTCCAAGAATGACTACATTCATAATCTTTGCAATATAACGTACGGGTGCGGTGCGTGTCAAGTCTTTTGAGACAGTTCTTGATTCAGTTCAGTGAGCCAGCGA
>JBMFXL010000048.1:0-8976 GCA_049964275.1 Acidimicrobiales bacterium
ACGCAGCACAGATGATCTCCACGATCACGCGATCGCTGGAACGGCGCGTCGACCGCGGCAAGCTTGAGCAAAGCCAGGCAACGGCTACCCTTGCAAGGCTTCGTACGACCACCGATCTCGATGCCTTGCGCGACTGCGACCTCATCATCGAGTCGGTCGTAGAGGACCTCGATACCAAGCGACATCTTTTCGCCCATCTCGGCACCGTCACCCGCCCGGATGTCATACTGGCCACGAACACCTCGACGCTACCTATCGTCAATATTGCCGCGGCGACCGCCTACCCCGAACGCGTCCTTGGCATCCACTTCTTCAATCCCGCCACCGTGATGGGTCTCGTAGAGATCGTTCGACCGATCACCGCCACCGACGAGTTCGTGGACGCTGCGCATGCATTCGCACGCGCGTGCGGAAAGCACACGGTAAACACCAAGGACGAAGCGGGTTTCGTCGTCAATGCGCTGCTGTTTCCGTATCTGAACTCGGCCGTCGATCTTCTCGAGCGAGGGGTTGCGTCCATGGAGGACATCGACGCATCGATGCGTCTTGGGTGTGCGTTCCCCATGGGACCATTCCAGCTGCTTGATCTCGTAGGTCTCGATACATCGCTTGCCATTCTCGACGCGCTTTTCGACGAACGGGGACTCACCGCGGCGAAGGCGGCGCCTACGCTGCGTCGTTTGGTTGCGAGTGGAAGACTCGGAAAGAAGTCGGGCGCTGGGTTCTACGATTACCCCTGACGCGACTCACCTATTCCAACGAGCAAGGAGAACGGACGATGGCGCACAGCAATGAGCCTCAACGATTCGACAGGCCCGATCGACCCTGGGTAATGCGTACGTACTCTGGCCATTCCACGGCAAGCGCGTCCAATGAACTCTACAAGACAAACCTTGCCAAGGGGCAGACCGGACTTTCGATTGCGTTCGATCTGCCTACGCAGATTGGCTTGGATCCCGATGATTCGAACGCCAAAGGCGAAGTCGGCAAAGTAGGGGTTCCCATTGCTCATATTGGCCACATGCGCGAGCTCTTCGAGGGAATTCCCATCGAGCAGATGAATACGTCCATGACCATCAATGCGACGGCCGCCTGGTTGCTTGGACTCTATCTCGCCCTCGCGAGAGAACGCGGGATACCCTTCACAGAGCTCAGCGGTACCACCCAGAACGATATCGTCAAAGAGTATCTCTCGCGCGGCACCTTCATCTTCCCTCCGAACGCGTCGGCCCGGCTCATCGTCGACACCATCGCATATACGGTCGTGAACGCGCCGAAGTGGAACCCGATCAATGTCTGCTCGTACCATCTCCAAGAGGCAGGTGCGACTCCTACCCAAGAAGTTGCCTACGCACTTGCCACCGCCATTGGGGTTCTCGACGCCGTCCGCGCCTCAGGACAGGTGTCCGAGAGTGATTTCCCGCAGGTGGTCGGGCGTATCTCGTTCTTCTGCAACGCCGGTATCCGCTTCGTCGAGGAGACCGCGAAGATGCGGGCGTTCGTCACGATGTGGGACCAGATCACGAAAGATCGATACGGTATCACTGACGACAAGCTTCGCCGTTTCCGTTACGGCGTGCAGGTCAACTCGCTCGGGCTCACCGAGCAGCAGCCCGAGAACAATGTCGCGAGAATCGTGCTCGAAACGTTGGGGGTCACGCTTTCGCGGGACGCACGTGCACGTGCAATTCAGCTGCCGGCATGGAACGAGGCAATAGGTCTACCGCGTCCCTGGGATCAGCAGTGGTCACTCCGAATCCAGCAGATCCTCGCCTTTGAAACCGACCTCCTCGACTACCCCGACATCTTCGAGGGCTCATCCGTGATGGAATCGCTGACGGAATCGATCGTGTCATCCGCTACCGCAGAACTCAACGAAATACTCCAGTCAGGCGGGGTCTTTCAGATGATCGAGGAGTTGAAGTCTCGTCTCGTCAAGAGTCAATCCGAACGTACCGCTGCAATCGAACGCGGGGATCGGATCGTGGTCGGCGTCAATCGTTTCGTCGAGACAGCCACATCACCTCTCACGGAATCCACCACTAACTCACATCTCGTGGTCGATCCTGCGGTAGAAGAGCAGCTGATCGATGAAGTCACACGGTGGAGAGCAGCTCGGGACGAACAGAGGTACCAGGCGGCGCTTTCGCGGCTCAGGGAGGTGGCCCGTTCAGATAAGAATCTCATGGACGCGACCATCGAGTTCGCGCTCGCGGGCGGTACTACCGGAGAATGGGGTTCGGTCCTCCGCGAGGTCTTCGGCGAATACCGTGCACCTACTGGGATCCAAGGTGGGCTTGGGAGACGGAGCGCAGATCTCGACGCACTCGCCGCGACAGCTGGCGCGCTCGAAGGAGGACCTCCCCGTTTTCTCGTCGCAAAGCCTGGTCTGGATGGTCACTCGAATGGCGCAGAACAGATCGCGGTCGCTGCTCGGGACGCAGGGTTCGAGGTCCTCTACCAAGGCATACGTCTCACTCCAGAAGAAATTGCACGTGCAGCACGCGACGAGGACGTCGACGTGATCGGGCTCTCAATCCTCTCAGGTTCGCACCTCAACATGGTGCCTGAGGTACTCGACGCGCTCGCTCGATATGGTGTCACTGCACCGGTCGTCGTCGGAGGCATCATTCCCGAGGCCGACGCCATACAACTGCGAGCTCGAGGCGTGAGAAGCATCTACACCCCCAAGGACTACCAAATCGCCGAGATACTCGCCGACGTACTCACCATCGCAACGTCTCACAGGCTCTCGTCGAGGCCTTAGCGGATTCCGCTTGCAGGCGGATCGCGTCGTACTTTAGGATCCCAACCAGACATCTTGGGTTCAGTGCTGAGATGTTCTATCCGATACAAGGGGTATGGCTTTGAAGAAGGCGCTGGCACTCGTTCTGCTCGTCCTCGCGGGCGGCGTAGCCCTGTACGGTTACGAGACATCCCTGAAGTACGCCGGGGTCGCAACCTTTGGCGTCGCCGCACTCAGCGTGCTCGTCGCGCTGACGAGTACGAAGACTTCTCGATCCCCCGAGCCCGTCGAAGAGGTCTCACCCGTCACCGAAAGCACACCTCAACCCACCACGACGGTACAAGAGTCCTTCGATGCCGAGATCGTCCCCGGATATGGCATCACCGATCCGGTGACAGGACTCATGAACCATCTCTTCTTCGCTGGTGTGATCGGAACCAAGGTGGCAACCGCCCGACGGCGACTTTGGCCGGTATCGATTGCGCTACTTCATGTCACCTTCACCCAGCAGGAGCACACGAGAGAGCAAGAGAACGTCGCGCTCGCCAGCTTTGCAAAGGTCATTGAGGCGACACTACGTGACGCTGACGTCGCATGTCGAGTGGCCACGCGGACCTTCGCGCTCGTCCTCGACGATACCGACGAAGACGGGGCGGCATGGGCGGCAGAACGGATCCAGCTCACCCAGGCACGCAAGGCCGACGACGTAATCGCCAAGGTGTCTGCCGGGATTGCATCGTATCCGAGCCATGGAATCGAGGCGGCGGAGATACTCTCCCGAGCACGTGATGCGCTCGAACGAGCGACCTCCAACGCTGACCTACCCGGACTCGGGCTCGTTATCGTCGCGCCGCAGCGCCCAATTTAGGCTCTGGCTTCGTTCCCCTTACGGTCGAGTGGTCCAGGGACGTCCGCGTAGCACTGGCGCCGGCTGATTCCACCATCGCGTAGAGAATCTCCACGACGTCGCATCGACCCTTCGCACGGTGGAATCCTTGACGGATCGACGTGAAAGTACGAGGGTGATCGCAGCGGTGATCGCCGCCAGCTCCTCCTCCGCAGTCAACTGCACCTGCTCAGAGCGGGACATTGCCATGCTTCCTCTTCGGGAGATCTTCACGCTTAGTACGCAGGACCCGTAGCGATCGAATTAGGACCTTCCGGGTGTCCGCTGGATCGATCACATCGTCGACGAAGCCCCGCTCTGCCGCAACATAGGGATTCGCGTAACGCTCCGTATATTCGTCCACAAGCTGCTGACGCATCTCTACAGGGTCTGCTGCGGAGGCGAGCTCGCGTCGATGTACGACCTCGACCGCACCTTGTGGGCCCATCACGGCGAGTTCGGCAGAGGGCCATGCGAAGGCAAAGTCCGCTCCCACAGACTTCGAATTCATGACAACATACGCTCCGCCATAGGCCTTTCGCGTAATGACCTGCACCCGTGGGACACTCGCTTCGCAATATGCGTACAGCAGCTTCGCACCATGCCGGATAATCCCTCCGTACTCCTGATCGACACCTGGCATAAAACCCGGGACGTCAACCAGGGTGACGAGAGGAATGTTGAAGGCATCGCAGGTACGTACGAAGCGAGCTGCCTTTTCCGAGGAATCGATGTCGAGCACACCCGCCAAGACCGCAGGCTGGTTACCAACGAGTCCGACTACGTGGCCATCAATCCTGGCGAATCCGCACGTGATATTTCCTGCCCAATGCGGGAAATACTCGAAGTACTCTCCGTCATCGACGATGGCGGCAATGACCTTCTTCATGTCATACGGTTGGCTCGAGGAGTGAGGGATGATCTCTCGAAGCTCGGGGATCTGTCGATCTGGATCCTCTTCCCCGAGTGTCGGGTCGTAGGGGGGTTCTTCCAGATTGTTCGACGGCAAAAAGTCCAAGAGATACTTGACTTCGTCAAGGCAAGTCTTCTCGTCTTCGAACACGAAGGTGGCGACCCCGGACTTGGAAGCATGACTCATCGCACCTCCGAGCTCTTCCAACGTCACCTCTTCTCCCGTGACTGTCTTGACCACGTCAGGACCTGTGATGAACATGTGGGAGGTCTCCTTCACCATGAAGATGAAGTCGGTCATCGCGGGTGAATACACTGCACCACCCGCACAAGGTCCCAAGATAACAGAGATCTGAGGGATGACACCGGAGCTCGCGACGTTCCGTCGGAAGATGCCCCCGTAAGAATGGAGAGATACCACACCCTCTTGAATGCGAGCACCCGCGCCATCATTCAGACCGATCATGGGCACGCCTACGGAAGCCGCGAGATCCATAATTTTATGAATCTTCTCGGCGAAGACCTCACCCAGCGCACCACCAAACACCGTGAAGTCCTGCGCGAATACGCATACCTTCCTCCCATTGACGGTACCAAAACCCGTGATGACGCCATCGGTGTAGGGTCGAGAGCGCTCCAGACCCATCCCGTGCGCCCGATGGCGAGCCAACATGTCAAGCTCCTGGAACGAGCCCTCATCGAGCAGGTAATCGATGCGCTCACGGGCGGTCATCTTGCCCTTTTGGTGTTGTCGCTGGACCGCGCTCTCCGAGCCCGCATGGAGCGCCTGTTGACGCCTCCGCTCAAGCTCTTCGATTCGCTCGGACATAGGATGGTCTGGCATGGTTAACGAGGTTACCAACCGAAATCCCAGTCTTGACGACAGTGACAAGCTCTCTCGCCCCACGACAGGACCTTTTGTATCCAAATTGCTACAGATTTCCTGCATGCCCGCCGAAGTAGCTTCTAGTCATTTATCACTCTCCGTGGTCAACAGTACCGAAAGTGAGAGTGGCGCATGAACGCGGAGGAGATGGAACGAGTGAAAGCCGCGCTGCAGGGCACCGACTTTTTGCCCACTTTGGTTGAGACGGACCTCTATCTTCGCGAAAACCCGAAGATGGATGATCTCCTCTACGTCGGGGGAACCGTGAATCCCAGGTCCGTAGTCTCCGGCTATGAAAAGGGCCTCTTCCCCATGTATGTCGGGCAGGACGAGGACGAGACGCTCGGGTGGTTCTCACCTCAGCTTCGTGCCGGTCTCGATCTTGCACCATACCGACATCCTGATGCCAAGATCAAGGTCCATAAATCCCTCTTTCGCTCCATGCGAGACTTCCTCGTTCGGATCGATACCGATTTCGAGGGCGTCGTCAATGGATGTGCGTTCTCTCGCGATCAGGGCAACTGGATCGATCAACGTTTCCTTGATACCTACATCGAGCTCTACGAAGTCGGCTTCGCTCACTCCGTCGAGATCTATCGAGCATCCGAGCCTGACGTGATGGTAGGTGGGCTCTTCGGCGTCGGGGTAGGGGGACTCTTTTCTGGCGAGTCGATGTTTCACACGCAGCCAGATGCGTCCAAGGCCGCATTCGTCGTACTCGTAGCACTCCTGAACCACCATGACTACCGCTTCATCGACGGTCAGTGGCTTACCCCTCATCTCGAGAGCCTCGGCATGACGGAGATACGCCGACGAGACTACCTCGCGATGCTCCCCACTCTCATCCACCAAGAGGTCACGCCACTCGAGCCTGGTGACTTCATCGACAACCCATCAGGCTGGTCAGATTTCGTGATCATCTAGCCCACGCGGTCGCCGCCATCGTCTACCGACACTAGGTTGCCCACCGTGGAACGGGCACCAAAGGCTGTTGGATACGTCTACGCAGCGCTCGCCCCGATTCTGGTCGGTTCGGGCGTCGTCGCTTCGAGTCTGCTCGTTCATGTCCCGGTCTTTTACTCCCAAGGGTTGCGTTATCTGATCGGGGCAATCGCCTTATTTCCTTTCGCATACCCAGAGCTCAAACGCATCCCGCGTCTACGTCTACGTGACATCATTCAGCTTGCCGGCCTCACCGCGACTGGTCTCGTTGGGTTTTCCATCGCGATGATCGAGGCCGTGCGAGGTGCATCACCCGCAGTCGTCGGGGTCATCGTGGGCTGCGCTCCCATAGTCATCGCGATCGTCGCCGGCCTAGGATCCCATGGGACCCTGACGAGGCGCGTCTTCGTAGCGGCGGTGGTCGTGGCAGGTGGGTCGGCACTTTGCAGTGGAAGCGGCTCGGCGTCCGCGCATGGGGTTGCATGGTCGGTGATTGCGCTACTCTGCGATGCGCTGTTCTCGCTACTGTCCGCACCGCTCGTTCCTCGCATTGGTGCTCGATCTCTCGCGACGATCACCACCACAAGCGCGGGCATCATACTCCTCGGACTTCAACTCATCCAAGGGCCCTTCTCTCTCGGTCTCACCAAGGGAGAAGCCGCGAGCACGCTTTATCTCGGCCTCGCGGTATCGATGGGAGCCTTTCTCCTTTGGTATGGCGGTCTCGCACGAATTCCCGTATCCATTGCAGGACTCTTCGTCGGCCTCATCCCACTCGCCGCACTCCTTGGTCAGGTACTCGTTCTTCACCATCGAGTAGCGGGCGGCGAGATCCTCGGCACCCTTCTCACGGTCGCAGGCATCGGAGTCGGGGTCACCGGTTCACGACTCCCAGATTCGTCCAACGCGCGTCTACATGCGCCTAACGAGAAATCTTGACCATCGCCTCAACTTCGACCGATGAACCGAGTGGGAGGGCGCTCACGCCAACCGCTGAGCGCGCATGAATACCCTTGTCGCCGAAGACCTCCACGAAGAGATCTGACGCACCATTGATGACGGCCGGCTGAGCCGCAAACGTAGGCGAAGAAGCAACAAATCCAACCACCTTCACGACCCTCTCGACACGCACAAGCGAGCCGAGGTGTTCGTGAAGTCGCGAAACCAGATGGAGAGCACAGAGCTGCGCAGCCCTCGCTGCAGCCTCGACCTCTATCGATTCGCCGCAGATTCCAGGATTCAAGAGCGTTCCGTCGTCGAGAATCGGCAGGGCACCAGAGAGGAAGAGAAGCTTGTCACACTCGACAAGCGGTGCGTAGCTCCCCTTGGGTGCAGCTGGTGATGGAAGGGTCAGGCCGAGAAGTTCAAGGCGCTGATAGGGATCACTCGTTCCGTTGCTCAAGAAAGTATCCTCGCTCCCCGAGTAGGCGTCAATGAAGCGCCCGGATCAACAGTGCATCTCCTTGGCCGCCGCCGCCACAGAGAGCTGCGGCCCCCAGGCTTCCGCCACGACGCTGCAGCTCGTAGAGCAACGTCAATGCGAGACGAGTACCCGACGCTCCTATGGGATGCCCAAGCGCAATCGCGCCACCATTGACGTTCACGACGTCTTCGCCAATTCCGAGATCATCCATTGAGGCAAGTGCCACCGCAGCGAATGCCTCGTTGATCTCAAAGAGGTCGATCGAGGAGACCTCCAGGGAGGCTCGTTCGAGGGCGCGCTTGATCGCATTCGATGGCTGCCGAAGAAGCGACGTATCTGGACCTGCAACTTGCCCATATCCGACCACCTCACCAAGTGGATGGAGTCCCAAGCGATCTACTGCATTCGGTGAAGCGACAACGACGGCTGCCGCGCCATCGGAGATCTGTGAAGCATTACCGGCCGTTACGGTACCATTGGGGTCGAATGCAGGTCGAAGCTTGCCAAGCGACTCGGTCGTCGTCCCAGGCCGCACCCCCTCATCCTGAGAAACAATGAGATCGTCGCCTTTTCGCTGCGGGACACGCACCTCGACGATTTCCTCCGCAAACCGGCCTTCTTTCATGGCAATCGACGCGCGCTCATGCGAGTTGGCGGCAAAGAGATCTTGCGCCTCACGGGAGATCTCGTCCGCACCGGCGTAACGATCCGTCGACAGGCCCATGGCGACATTATCGAACGCGCATGTAAGACCATCGAACATCATCGAATCGACGAGCTTTCCATCTCCGAGTCGGTAGCCCTCACGCGCGTTGGGAATGAGGTAGGGAGCTTTGGTCATGGACTCCATACCTCCCGCGATGACGATTTCAGCCTCTCCCGCAGCAATCATCTGATCCGCGAGGTAGATCGCGTTGAGTCCCGAAAGGCAGACCTTGTTGACCGTGGTAGCAGGAACAGACATGGAAATTCCGCCATTGACGGCGGCCTGTCGAGCGGTGATCTGCCCTTGCCCCGCCTGGAGCACCTGACCCATGAATACGTACTCCACGAGTTCCGGACTTGCGCCCGCACGGCGAAGCGCCTCAGCAATCGCGATACCGCCAAGCTGCATAGCACTGAAGCCGGCGAGGCCACCTGACATCTTGCCGATTGGGGTGCGCGCACCAGCGACGATCATC
>JBMFXL010000049.1:0-8905 GCA_049964275.1 Acidimicrobiales bacterium
TTCGACCCCGTGGGGCACTACGCGGGCTCCTGGCGTCTTCGCTTGCACTTGAAGCGTAATGGTGGCATCAGGCTTGAATCGGAAGACAAGTCGATTGGCGTCCGGACGCTTGCCTTGGAGTTCGTCGCGGAAGATCGAAGTTGGGGGCTGCTTGAACTCGACGATGGCTTCGGTCACGGTATCCTTCATGGCCTTGCCCGCTCGGAAGTAGAACGGCACCCCCGACCAACGCCACGACTCTACCGACGCACGAAGCGCAAGAAAGGTAGGTACTCGCGAAGTCGGATCGACGCCGGTCTCACTGCGATAGCCATCGTACTGACCCGCAACGAGATCCCCGGGCGATATCGGTGGAATGGCCCGAAGGATTTTAAGCTTCTCGTCAGAAATGTCCTTGGCATCCATCGAGATGGGTGCCTCCATGGCAAGCAGACACATCAATTGAAGAAGGTGGTTCTGAAAGACGTCGCGGATTGCCCCGACCGATTCGTAGAACGCACCCCGGCCCTCGACCCCGAAATTCTCCGCCATGGTGATCGTGACTCGTGAGACGAAGTTCCGGTTCCAGATCGGCTCGAGCACCGAGTTAGCGAATCGAAAGACCAAAAGATTCTGGATCGCGTCCTTGCCAAGGAAGTGGTCGATCCGGAAGATTCGATCCGAGGAAAAGACGCTGGTAAGCGCGTCGTTCAGCTCGTCAGCGGTCGCGAGATCTCGACCTAGGGGCTTCTCGACAATCAAACGCCCCCGTTCGGAGAGTCCGACATCGCCAAGCGAACGCACGACCCGCTCGAACATAGAAGGTGGGATCGCAAGGTAGAACGTGACCTCGCGATCATCGCCCACCCGCGCCTTGAGACGTTCGAAGGTGTCTGGCTTGTTGTAGTCACCTGCCTCGTAGCCCACGTTGGCGAGGAACTCGGTGAGCGTCGATTCATCCAGCCGGTCGTAGGCCTTCCGAATGGCGGTCGCCGCACGGTCTCTGAACTCATCGTCCGAATAAGCGGTCGAGGACACACCTACGAGACGCAACGGGCGTCGGGATCGCTCATAAAGCAGGTAGAGGGCTGGAATCAGCATCTTGTAGGCAAGGTCGCCCGATGCTCCAAACAGTACAAAGACTCCACTCTCTGCGCCGTCGGATCGTACGGTCATGGTTGTCACCTCAACTCATCGGATCAACTCCACGATATGGCACGCGTTCGGCGATTCGACCGGTTACCCAGACGATCAGGGAGTGAACTTCCATCTGGCGGCTCGATACACTGTGCCTGCCAAGGTTGACGGCGGTGGAACGGAGTCCGAGCGGTGCACTCGCGTGATTGGCGGTACTTTCTTCAGTGGTCCGTCGCAATCAATGCGTTCCGCCTGCCCATTGCAATGACGCCTCTTGGATTCCTGCTCGCGACCTCGGGTACCCATGGCTATGCAGCGGGCGGGCTCGTGGTAACCGCTGCAATCGTCGGTGAGATCGCTGCGGTCGTGCTCTCGAGCGTCATGGCACGTCGCGGATGGCACGATATCGGGCTCGGGATCACCACCTGGTTCAGCGTCCTTACGGCGACCGTCGCCGCACTCGCAGTCCTCCTCGAACTGCCCATTGGCGTCATCGCTCTGAGCGCGTTCGCCCTCGGGTGCACAGGGGCCATGGGGCTCGGTGGCTACCGGGGACTCCTTGCCGCAGTGATCGCTCCAGAGGGTGTCGAACGCGCGTTTACCTACGACTCGATACTCAACGAGGTGAACTTCCTTCTCGGCCCGATCATCGTGGCCCTCGTCGCGGCAGTCTTCGGCGCACGGTACGTACTGTTCTCCCTCGTCGTCTCCGGACTCATCGCGCTGATCACCACCGCAACGCTCGTTGTGCGGACCCCTCGGATTGCCGCGCCAAGTGGTCAGCCAACATCGCGCGACGCCACTTTGGATCCACCCCTTCGAGCCAGACTGTGGCTCTGGATCGCGTCAGGTACCGAGGGAGCGCTCGAGGGCATCGTGGTCGTCATCGCGCCGGTGCTACTTTCGCGCGCCCACCACAGCGCGACGCTTGCCGGGCCGTTCCTCGGGGTGCTTGCCGGAGGTTCGCTCATCGGCGGTCTCATCTACGCGCGAATCCAGCGACGCTATCGTCTGCCCGCACCGATCACCCGGTTCCAGATCTTCCTCCTCGCCCTCGCGATCCTCCTTGGCGTCCTCGGGTTGGTACATGGCACCGTAACTCGGTTCCTCGTGGTCACACTCTTCGGACTCTTCATCGCACCGACGAACTCCGTAAGGGCCATCGGGGTGACCGAGACCTCCTCACGCGCACTCCAGCCGCTCCGGTTCGCGATTCTGTACGGGACCTACTCCGTGGGATGGGCTGGCTCGAGCGCACTGTTCGCCTTCGGAATCAACCGAGTCACGCCGAACTTCCTGCTCCTCGTCGTCGCAGGCATCGGAGCGCTCGTAGCCATAAGCCTACGACTTGGCCGCTTACCGATCGAGGGCGTCGCCACCGAGCAGTAGGTGGAGCGCTCGAGGCGGCCGAGCACCGAGCTGTCCAAGAACCTCGGCAGCAGAGCGGTTGCCGAGATGGAGGCGCTCCTCGAGGGAGTGCTCCCTCACGACTCCCGCTAGATATCCCGCAGCAAAGAGATCTCCTGCCCCGGTCGTATCCCGGATGACGGGCAGGTCCAGTCCCTGACGATGACGTGCCGTTGTGCCCGTCGCACCCCACGCGCCCGCAGCACCATCGGTCACGATCGCGACGCCGGTACGTGCCGCAAGATGCGCGACGGCCTCTCCGGCGGTTGCCGATCCTGTGAGCGCCATGGCCTCGGCGGCATTACCGAATAGGTGGCTCATGTAGGGCAACATAGCCTCGATGGCGAGACGATGGCGCTCGACGACGAAGACGTCCGAAAGAGAGAGGGCCACTTCGGTGTCGGAGTCAGCAAGCACACGGACCGATTCGATCAGCGCATCCTCGAGCCCTGGCACGTCGAGCAAGTAACCCTCGATGTAGACGAGGCCCCCACGTGTGAGCGGTGCCGGTGCGACGTCGGAGGCCGTGATCTCCGTTGACGCCCCAAGGAAGGTCGACATAGTACGTTCGCCGTCAGGCGTCACCATCACGATGCAACGTCCGGTGCCCACCGCAAGGTCATTACGGGGATGTGGCACTTCAACCCCGGCGTCATGAAGCTGACGCACGTATTCGCGACCGAGGTCGTCATCGGCACAGACCGCGATGTGTTGCGTACTGAGTCCGAACGAGGCACATCCGACCGCGGTATTAGCTGCCGAACCACCGCCGACGACCGATGCAACCTCGAGGCCCTCAACGAGTTCGAGCGCTCGCCCCTCGTCAATGAGGGACATCGAGCCCTTGACGAGGCCAAGCGAGTCGAGTCGATCCTCCGTTACATGCACGAACATGTCCACGATTGCGCTACCCACCGTGATCACGTCATAACGAAGCGTGTCTGCCGCCATCGTCGTCCTCTCTCTCTGGGGAACCAGGTTATGAGGTCAGTACATGAAAGTACCTCAGGTCGCCCTAGTGGGCCGCGAGTGGAATAACGTAGATGCCGTGAGAGACTCAAACCCATATCGGTTGTCACCATCGGCGATTCCGTTCCATTACGAACTGACGCTTCGTCCGGACCTTTCGAACCACTCCTTCAGCGGCTCGGTCAGCATCACCGTTGAGGTACCGAGCGACACACCCGAGATCGAACTCAACGCGGTGAAGCTCATAATCGAGTCGGCGTCGGCAGGGTCGGTCGCACTCGAGAGCATCTTGGATCCCGAGCATGAGATCCTCCGACTGGTCGCTCCGGGCGGATTCGCCGCAGGCTCACACGAGATCGCGCTCACCTTCCGCGGTGCACTCGACGAAGACCTCGCCGGGTTCTATCGCTCGAACTTCGTCGACGACGAAGGCACCGAGCACACCCTCGCGACCACCCAGTTCGAAGCGACCGATGCGCGCAAGGCATTCCCCTGTTTCGACGAGCCTGATCTCAAGGCAACCTTCACCATCACCATCGAGACGGAGCAATCCCACTTCGTGGTCTCGAACTATCCCATTGCATCAGAGACCACCAACGAGGATGGTTCGAAGACGGTGGTATTCGAGCGAACCATGCCGATGTCCACCTATCTCGTCGCGTTCGTAATCGGGAATCTCGAGGCTACTGAACCAACCAACGACTCGGGCATACCGCTCCGCATCATTACTCCACCCAATAGGGCCGAGCTCACGACCTTCGCCAAGACCGTTGGCCATCATGCGCTGGCATTCTTCACCAACTGGTTCGACATCCCCTATCCTGCTCCCAAGCTCGACATGATTGCGGTGCCCGACTTCGCAGCGGGAGCAATGGAGAACCTTGGCGCGGTGACCTACCGCGAGGCACTGCTCTTGGTGGACGAGACACAGGCATCCAAGGGTGAACTCGAGCGCGTCACCGATGTCATCTGTCATGAGATCGCCCACATGTGGTTCGGCGACCTCGTCACCATGAAGTGGTGGAACGGGATCTGGCTCAATGAGGCCTTCGCTACCTACATGGAACTCCTCGCTTGCGACGCATTTCGTCCTGAGTGGCGACGGTGGGAGTCCTTCGGCATCAGTCGCCTCGCGGCACTCGACGTGGATGGCCTCCCCTCGACTCGTCCCATCGAGTACGAGGTCCTCGCGCCTGCGGACTCCGAGGATATGTTCGACCTCCTGACCTACGAGAAGGGCGCGTCCATCCTGCGCATGCTCGAGCTCTACCTCGGGACCGACCACTATCGCAAGGGAATCACTAACTACCTCACGACCCACAAGTATGGGAACGCCGAGACCTCTGATCTCTGGGATGCCATTGAGGAGGCCACCGGCAAGCCCGTGCGGGCCATCATGGACTCCTGGGTCTTCCAGGGCGGCCACCCCGTCATCGAGGTCGCACGAAGTGGCAACCAGCTCACCCTCTCACAGCGTCCGTTCCGCTACCTCAGCGAGCCAGCGGATCCCCAAGGGTCGATCGGTAACCTCTGGAAGGTGCCCGTCCGTCTCCGGATCGACGGCACTGACCACGTAGTGCTCCTCGAAGGGGAGTCGACCTCGCTCACCTTGGGCTCCGAGCAGAGCACGGTGGTCGCGAACGCAGGAGGCGCAGGGGTATTCCGCACTCGCTACGTGGGCGAACTCTCCACGGAGGTCCTCTCGAGGTACGACTCCTTGTCGACGCTTGAGCGGTTCAACCTCATCGCAGATGCGTGGGCACTCACGCTCTCAGGTGAGCAATCCCTCGCCGAGTTCGCCGCCATCTTGCGCGCGGCACGGTCAGAACGCGACCCCAATGTGCTTGGCGTCGTGATCAATGCGCTCTCGATGCTCGATCGGATTGCCGAGAAGGACCAACGGGCCAACCTCTGTGCGCTCACCACCGACATCTTCGGGCCACTCGCAGGCGAGATCGGACTCGAAGCAAGGGAGGGCGAATCCCTCGAGGATGGTTTGAACCGTGCACACGTCTACGACGCACTCGGTGCCATTGTTGGAGATCCCGAGATTCGTGCCGTCGCGGCCGAGCAGTTCAGGCTGGACATGTCAGGCGTAAAGAACCTGGAACCCAATCTTGCACGAGCCATCCTCGGTATCGTCGCACGGCACGGAGAGGACACGGAGTTCGCCTTCATCTTGGACCGATATCGCAACCCTCGCGATCCACAGGATCGGCTCCGCAATCTCTACGCATTGGCGTCGTTCCGCCAGCCTCGTCTCCATGGCCGTACACTCGAGATGACCAAGTCGGAGATTCGCATCCAAGACGCCTTCATCGTGCTTGCACGTCTCATCGCCAACCCGGTGCGAGGGCGCGAAGCAATGGAGTACGTCATGGAGAACTGGGAGTTCTTCACGAACCGGTTCCCTGTCCGTACGCATGTCTCCATGCTTTACAGCGTCGAAACCCTCGTGTCGCCTGAGAGCTACTCGATAGCTGACACGGTATTCCGCTTCGCTGAGGATCATCCTCTCGAATCAGGCGGACGTATCTTGGCCCAGCATCTCGAGCGGTACCAACTGAACCTCCGGTTCCGGGCTCGATATGCGGGCAATCTGGATGCAGCCCTCGCCCCGTAGGCATAGCTACGAAGTTCACTACCTCAGAGATGATCCCTGGAGTAGTGTGGGTGGTGACGAACCATCACGATTTTGATCCGGAAGCAGTGAACGTGGCCGACAGCGACGTAACCTACCGCGTTCTCGTCGTCGACGACGAGTTCGCGCAACGTAAACTTTTGCGCGCCTACCTCGACAAGGGTGGGTTCGACGTGGTCGAAGCGGAGTCCTACTCCGAAGCGATCGATCAGTTCGAGCGGTCGAGCCCTGACATCGCCGTCGTAGACGTCATGCTCCCGGGCTCAGATGGTTTCGACCTCGTCAAGTCGCTACGAACACGCACCAACATTCCCATCATCATGCTGACCGCACGAGGTGAAGAAGCGGCCAAGATCGCCGGTCTCGAGATCGGCGCGGACGACTACGTCGTCAAGCCCTATTCAGCCCCTGAGGTGATCTCTCGAATCAAGGCGCACCTGCGTCGAGCGTCGGGGAGCGGCACCCCTGTCCAACACGTGGACATCGGTAAGGTCCATCTCGACGCGGCGTCTCGTCGCTGCTTCGTCGGAGATGAGGAGATCGATCTCTCTCGTAGGGAGTTCGACCTGCTCTGGGTGCTCGCGACCAACCCCGGAAAGGTGTTCACCCGGGAGAACCTGCTGATCGCGGGTTGGGGAACAAGTTATGTAATCGAGAAGACCGTCGACGTACATATCGCGACCCTTCGCAAGAAGCTCGGTGACGCGCTCAACATCAAGTCACTCCGTGGAATCGGTTATCGGTTGGACGTATGACGTCCCGCGTGATGCCGAAGCGGGTCGGCTCGATCCGCAACATCATCTTGCTTTCCACGCTCGTGGTCGCCGTAATCGGCCTCGTGGTCTCCTACTTCATTGCCTTCATCATTGAGCAACGCGCACAGATCAGTACCGCGAAGAACGACCTTCAGGCCTTCGTCAGCACGGCATACGACGCGCTTCAGGGACCTGACTACCAACGCCAGCTCTCGCTCGTGACGGAGGCGAACTCCAATCTCGGCATCACCGTGTTCAAGAACGACAAGCGCATCTTCATCTCGCTATCGGATAGCTTGCACGGACGTAAGGTGAGCGAGACCGTCACTCGAGCGCCATACACCGTGCGCGCCTACCTCGTCATCGAAGATCTCGCACCCATCTCGGTGGAGGTCACCGCGATTGCCGGTGCGCTCTCCATCTTGATCATCGTCGCAGGCATGATCTCTGGATCCATCTTGACGAGGAGTCTCCGACGACCGGTCAGCGAGGTCGTCGAAGCAGCGGAGAAGATCGCCGCAGGGGATCTCTCTGCCCGTATCTCGCCAAGTGGTCCTGAAGAGATCACCAAACTCGCGGTGGCCTTCGACTTCATGGCGCAACATCTCGAGGAGGCCGAGGAGACCAAGCGACGATTCCTCTCCGACCTCGCCCATGAGATCGCCACACCACTCAACTCCATCTCCGGCTTTGCCCTTGCGCTTGCCGACGGCACGGTGGAGGGCACGTCCGAGCGTCAGGAGGTAGCGGAAATCATCACCACGGAGACCTCTCGGATACGTGGGCTCCTCTCCGACCTTCGCAACCTCGACACCTTGGATCTCTCCTATCCCTCCCAAGTGACACCGGTCAACCTGCGCGAGTACCTTGAGACCCTCGCCCATCGATTTGGGCCACAGGCAAAGGAGAAGGAGGTCGTCCTCAAGGTAGAGGTGCCGAGGCTACGGATCAACGTGGACGAACGCCTCCTCGACCTCGTCATCTCGAACTTCATGACCAACGCGATCCGATACGTCGACCGGGGAGGTCACGTCACCATAACCGCCAAGGACGCTCCTCACCACGAGGTCTCGATCGCCGTCAAGGATGATGGGATCGGCATCGCCCCAGAGCACCTCGCACTCATCTTTGATCGACTCTTCCGCGTGGATGAGGCCAGGGATCGCGTCTCAGGTGGGAGTGGGCTCGGACTCTCCATTGCCCAACGCGCAGCCCTGAACATGCACGGGCGGATCGAGGTCGCATCCACTCCCGGCAAGGGCTCGGAGTTCAAACTCTTCATACCGACGAATCGCGAAGCGCTTCGACGTCGACCACCCACTGCAACCGCCACCCTGGTGGCCGACGAGTAGTGGCGACGATTCCGCCTCAAATCGCCGCGCTCTTTCGTGCAACCCGCGGCTTCATGCCTGATGACGAAGGCGAGGCGCTCTTTCAACTGGCATCGATGGCGCCACTCTCCCGCGAGCATCCCGTGGTCGAGATCGGCGCCTGGGCGGGTAAGTCGACCCTCCTCCTTGGCGAAGCGGCACGAGGACGAGGACTCGTTCTCTCCATCGACCATCATCACGGCTCAGAGGAGAACTATCCGCCCTTCCCCTACTTCGATCGACGATTCGTCGACCCCCAGACCGGACGCCTCGACACGCTTGAGGGACTACGCAGGACACTCGAGCTCGGACGCCTCGAAGACGTCGTCATCCCAATCGTGGGTGACTCTCCTTCGTTCGCCTCGGCAAGTCGGATCGAAGCGGCCATGGTGTTCATCGACGGTGGCCACGGAGCGCTGTCGTGTTGGCTGGACTACGACGCGTGGAGCGATCGCGTCATCGACGGAGGGATTCTCGCCATCCACGACGTGTTCGAGGATCCCAAAGATGGTGGGCGGCCTCCCCATGCAATTGCGGCGGCGATCTTTCACCGGAGCGACTACGCGCCTGTCATGCGTCAGGGAAGCCTCGCGGCCTACCAACGGCACACCGCCTAGAAGCCAGCCGCCGCGCGTTCATCTCCGAGG
>JBMFXL010000050.1:0-8705 GCA_049964275.1 Acidimicrobiales bacterium
TTCCCGACATAGAATTTCACAGGTTCAAGTGTCTTCGATGTTTTGAAACATCACAACGGTGCCCCCGGCAGGATTCGAACCTGCGCACCCGGCTCCGGAGGCCGGTGCTCTATCCCCTGAGCTACGGGGGCGGCCCACTTATTCTAGGGCCGAAATCGTCGATCGATGTGTAGGAGTCGACCACCGCCCTTGGAGGGCCTAACTTCTAGGCTCTTTCCTCAAGGTCATTGGCACTTAGCAGGTAGGGAGTATGGCGTGATTCGGCGGGAGGCACAGATCCAAGAGGCATTGATGCGAGCCCTCGGTGAGCTTGGCATCGAGGTCGAGTCATCTGCCATTTCAGTAGAAGTGCCAGCCAGAGAGGAGCACGGTGATTTCTCTTCCAACGTCGCACTCGTGCATGCGAAGACTCTGAGCATCCCTCCACGAGCGCTTGCGGAGAAGCTCTCGAACGCTCCCACACTGCGCCAGTCGGTTCCCTTTCTCGACCACATCGCGATTGCTGGCCCTGGATTCCTGAACTTCTATCTCACCCCGTCCCATCTCCATGAGTTGATTGGACAGGTGATAAGTGAGGGTGAAGTCGCGTTTGCTTGCAGCGATCTCGGGGCTTCCAAGCGGGTGCTCGTCGAGTTCGTATCGGCGAACCCTACTGGACCTTTGCATATTGGTAACGGTTGGTGGGCATCGTATGGCGATGCGCTTGCTCGGGTGCTACGTAGGTCCGGTTTCGGAGTCTCGACAGAGTATTACGTGAACGACACTGGCGGCCAGATCCGCACACTCGGAGCGTCAATTCTTGCTCGACGAGCCGGCGAAGCACCCCCAGAAGGTGGTTACCAAGGGGAATATGTAGTCGAACAGGCGGAGAGGTACCAGGGATCTGAAGACGTCACTGAGGCTGGGCGTTGGGCGGCAAAAGAAAACCTGGCCTATATTTCGTCGAGTCTCGACCGACTCGGTGTCCACTTCGACGAATGGTATTCACAGGCCTCGATCGAAGAGTCAGGTGCAGTCGCGGAGGTTGTCGATCGCTTGAAGTCGCTTGGCGGAGTGTACGAGCGTGACGATGCCCTCTGGCTCGAGTCGACCAAGTTCGGGGACAATCGAGACCGTGTCTTGCGGAAGTCGAATGGAGACTTCACCTATCTCGCGGGCGACATTGCCTACCACTACAACAAGCTTGCCGTGCGCGCATTCGATATCGCGATCGATATCTTTGGCGCGGATCATCACGGTCAGGTCGCCTCGCTCAAAGCTGCCATGGCGGCGCTCGGTATCGATCCGGACCGACTCGAGATTCGTCTTGGCCAGATGGTGTCATTGACCGAAGGAAATGAAGTCGTGAAATTTTCCAAGCGCGCCGGTACCGCGATCGCGCTTGACTGGCTCCTTGACGAACTCGGGGCTGGAGTGACAAGGATTCTGTCACTCTCCTCGTCCATCGATCGTGCATCGACGATCGACCTCGAGGAAGCCAAGGCGACATCGATGGAGAATCCTGCGTATTACGTCCAGTACGCATATGCACGGATGCGTTCGCTCGAGAGAATGCGAGTTGAGCGAGGTATCGAACTTCGTGAGTATGCGGCGATTGACATGTCGGGTATCTCTCACCCGAGGGAACTTCGACTGATGCGCGAGATCGTTTCCCTTCCGGAAGTGGTGGCCAATGCTGCGCTCGAGCGAGCGCCTCACAAGCTGGTGACCTGGCTCAAATCCGTGGCTGGCGCATTCCATGGCTTCTACCACGACTGCCCTGTTCTTGCACCAGGGACTGACACCTCACTCGTGCAGGGTCGACTCAAGCTTGTTGAGGGAGCTCGCATAGCGATGAAGGTCGGTCTCGATCTGGTAGGTGTCGACGCGCCGGAGGAGATGTGAACGTCGGAACTCGAGACGCTTCGTCACCAATACCCTCGAAGCTCCTTCCTGAGACCGCAACAGTGGATGCGTCAGGAATGTTGTCGCTCGGAGGCATACCGGTGCGAGCCCTCGCAGAGCGATACGGCACACCGCTCTTCGTCTACGATGAGACGCACCTTCGAACTCAGATTCGTTTGGTTCGTGATGCGTTTGACGGGACGGTAGCGTACGCGTCGAAGGCGTTTCTTTGCAAGGCTATGGCCTCCCTCGTGGCAGAGGAGGGCATCCATCTGGACGCGGCAAGCGGCGGCGAGATCTTCGTTGCGCGGGCCGGGGGCGTTCCGAGTAACAAGATCGTGTTCCACGGCAATAACAAGTCCGACGAAGAAATCGCATATGCGCTGTCAGTCGGGGTTGGTCGAATCGTGGTGGACTCATTTGACGAAATTGAGCGGATCGAGCGAATTGCCGACCGACCAGTTGACGTGTGGATCCGTGTCACCCCTGGTATCGAAGCGCACACTCATGAATTCGTGCAAACAGGACAAGATGATTCGAAGTTCGGTTTCAACGTTGCTAATGGTGATGCGGAGCGCGCGATTTCGCAAGCTCGACGTTCGACACGCCTCCGCTTACGGGGCATTCACGCACATATCGGATCTCAGATCTTCGCGCTGCACTCCTTCGAGCGAGAGGTCGAAGTGCTTGGTGGCCTCTTCGCATCGGCTCATGCCGAGGAGATCAACTTCGGAGGAGGTCTTGGCGTGCCATACCTGCGTGACGAAGATGCTCCCAGTCTGGTCGATTGGGCGACCACGGTCTCCCTTGCCGCGAGGAACCTTGACATCGATGACGACACCACATTGTTCATCGAGCCGGGTAGATCCATCGTTGCGACCGCAGGAGTCACCCTTTATGCCGCGGGTACGCGTAAGGAGATCCCTGGGGTGCGACGGTACCTCTCTGTCGATGGAGGAATGAGCGACAACCCGCGTCCCGTACTCTACGGCAGTGGCTACGTTGCAGCGTGCGCAGAGCGTCTTTTCGCCCCTCATGACACGCTCTGGTCGATCGCTGGCAAGCATTGCGAGTCCGGCGATGTCATCGTCAAGGATGTCGGACTTCCTTCGGTGCCAGAGATCGGTGAGATCATCATCACACCTGTTACGGGGGCATATGGCTACGCGATGAGCTCGAACTACAACAAGGTGCCACGGCCAGCGGTGGTCTTCGTCCGCGAAGGGCATGCTCGCGTCGTGATCCGACGCGAGGGTTTCGAAGACCTGTTAGGTCTGGACGCCTAATCTGTAGCGAACGCGAGTAAGGAGTTCTGAGTGAAGATCGGTCTGCTGGGGTGCGGCAATGTCGGCTCCGCTTTCGTCAAGCTCTTGATCGACAACCGGAGCTCGATTAAAGATCGAATCGGCGAAGATCTCGAGATCGTTGCGATCGGAGTTCGCGACCTTGAGTCTCCTCGTCCTGAATGGATCGACCGTTCCCTGCTGCGCAATGATTCGATGTCAGTCGTCACGCACCCCGATGCGGATGTGATCGTCGAAGTGATCGGTGAAGTAGGACCTTCGCGTACCCTCATCGAGGCGGCACTTCGCGCAGGAAAGTCGGTAGTGACCGCCAATAAGGCCCTTCTTGCCGATGCGTACTTCGAACTCGAAGATCTTGCCGATCAAGTGGGGCGCGACATCTTCTTCGAGGCTGCCGTTGCCGGAGGTATTCCGCTGATCCGTTCGCTTCGGGTCTCGCTCGTGGGTGAGCGCCTCTCTCGAGTGACCGGAATCGTGAATGGTACCACGAACTACATCTTGACCAGGATGTACGAGGATGACCTCAGCTTCGATGATGCGCTTGAGGTTGCACGAGAACTCGGGTACGCCGAAGCAGACCCCAAAGCCGATCTCGAGGGCTTCGACGCTGCAGCGAAGGCCGCAATCCTGGCATCCATTGCATTCGGCCGCAAAGTTCGGTTTCAAGACGTGTCCTGTGAAGGAATTTCGGCCGTCACCTCTGCAGATGTGCAGTTCGCTCGGCGCCATGGTTACGTAGTCAAGCTGTTGGCTCAGTGTGAGCGAGTGATGACCGATCAAGGGGAGCGTTTCTCCATCCGTGTCTACCCCGCGCTCCTCCCAGACACCCATCCTCTCGCCACCGTGAGAGAGGCATTCAATGCCATCTTCGTGGAGGGAGAAGCGGTCGGCGAGCTCATGTTCTATGGGCGAGGTGCGGGTGGTCTGCCCACCGCCTCGGCAGTCCTAGGTGACGTTATTGACGCCGCGCAGAACCTTCGTTTTGGATCGACGGAGCGTCGAATGCGAACTCAAGAAGTCGATATCTTGCCCCAAGAGCAGCTCGTGTCACACTTCTACATCGCCGTGGAGGTCCTCGATCGACCGGGTGTCCTCGCCGCAGTGGCGTCAATCTTCGGGAAACATGGGGTGTCGATATCGTCCATGGAGCAGATCGGCCTCGGTGATGAGGCCCGCCTCGTATTTCTCACGCATGCGACTCGTGAGCGGTCGATGCAGAAGACGATTGTGGAGCTAGGCGGATTGGATTCGGTGCGGGCGATTCAACATTCCATGCGTGTCATCACCGACTCGTAGATGGAGTGAATGGTGAACGAAGACATGTCGACTCGGGCGCGGCAATGGCCCGGAGTAGTGAACGCCTACCGACAACACATGATAGGTCTTGCGGACGTCGACGAGGTCGTGACGCTTGGAGAAGGTAATACACCCCTTGTTCGTGCGGAATATCTCTCTCAGTCGACCGGTGCCTCGGTCTTCCTCAAGTTTGAGGGTGCCAATCCGACCGGTTCTTTCAAAGATCGCGGAATGACCGCAGCAATCACACGTGCGAAAGCGGATGGTGCAACCGCGGTCGTCTGTGCGTCGACAGGAAACACGTCGGCATCGGCTGCGGCGTATGCGGCTCGGGCGGGTCTTACCTGCGTCGTGCTCATCCCGTCGGGCTACATTGCCCTTGGGAAGCTTGCGCAAGCGCTGATTTATGGTGCAAAGGTTCTTCAGATCAAGGGCAATTTCGATAGGGCACTCGAAATCGTACGCGAACTTGGCGAGTCCGGGTCGATCACCGTCGTCAACTCGATCAATCCTCATCGAATCGAGGGACAAAAGACCGGGGCGTTCGAGATCATCGACGTACTCGGCGATGCACCGGAGTACCACTTCATTCCTGTCGGCAATGCGGGTAACATCACCGCGTATTGGCGAGGATACAACGAGTACCATCTCGACGGTCGATCGACGAGACTGCCCAAGATGATGGGTTTTCAAGCTGAGGGGGCCGCCCCAATTGTGCTAGGCCGACCGATTGAGCAGCCCGAGACGGTCGCGACAGCGATTCGCATAGGGAACCCTGCGTCCTGGCGGGGGGCGGTGGCAGCAGCGTCGGATTCTGGCGGACGTATTGCGTCGGTGACCGATGACGAAATCCTGGCCGCGTATCGCATTCTTGCACGCCATGAGTCGATCTTTTGCGAGCCGGCCTCCGCCGCATCCGTGGCCGGTCTTCTCAAGACGCAACTCGAGCCCGGTTCGACGGCGGTCTGCGTGCTGACGGGCCACGGGCTCAAGGATCCCGATACGGCAATCACGCAGATAGAGGTCCCGGAGGCGATTGAGGCTTCCTACGGTGCCATTGCGGCAGAGCTTGGTTTGGGGTAGCGAATTTCTTCTTCGGCGCCGCCGACTTCGATGAAGTTGCTACAATGGTCGTGTTTCCCGCGTGAGTTTGTTCCACCGGGATGCAAGTTTCCGAACTCCGTGCCCTTCTTGGAGGCAGTTTCACCTAAGGGCCTTGGATGTATCCTTGGCAGCTTCTCCGACTGATCTCGTACAGCCCATCGAGTTGGTGCGCGCGGAAATCAAAAATGACCTAGTCGACAATAGGAGAAAATTCATGAGCGCTTCAGCTCAGATCGATCGTTCGCATCTTGAAAAGATGGAAAAGGCGCAGCTTCTTGCCGTATGCGGTGAGCTTGCGGTCAAGGCCAACGTGCGAATGAAGAAGTCGGATCTGATCGACCAAATCGTCCAAGCGGCCTCAAGTGGTGGAGGCGCTGAAAAGCCTGCAGCGTCGACGGAGGGTCCGAAGGCATCGGCCAATGGTCATCGAACCCCTGGTGAGGCCAAGGGAGAGCCTGCTCGAAACCCGGCTCCCGTTCTACCACCTATCGAGGTCACTCCTCGGATGGAACGAACCAACGGTTCTTCGTCCGTACCTTCGCGTCCGGTCAATGGAAGTGTTCCGGCAGTGGAGATCGAGACCCGTCCTTATGTTCGTGGGGAGGGTGAAGAGAGCGAAGGGGATGCACGTCGAGGGGATAGCGAGCAACTTTCCAGGCGCTCGCGTCGCCGTCGGGGCCGTGATCGCGGGGAGCGCAGCGAAGGTGCGCAAGAACCATCGACACCTGTGGAGCTCACTGATGTCGAGGGCATTCTCGATCTTCGGGATGAAGGTTTCGGATTCATTCGGTCGAACGGTTATCTCCCATCTCCACGAGATGTCTATGTGGCCGCCTCGCTCGCCCGGAAGTTCGGCCTCCGAAAGGGCGATGTCGTCGTTGGAGGGTCACGACCCGCAAACTCGAACGAGAAGTACGCCGCGCTGGTGCGGGTCGATCGCGTGTCGGGCTTGGAGCCTGAGGTTGCACGACAACGGCCCAAGTTCGAAGAGTTGACCCCGCTCTTCCCCGACGAGAAGCTTCGGCTCGAAACGAAGTCGGATCCATTGAACCTCACCGCACGCGTCGTAGACCTGATCGCACCGATTGGAAAGGGCCAGCGAGGGCTCCTGGTCTCTCCTCCGAAGGCCGGCAAGACCACCATCATGAAGCAAATCGCCCACTCCATCGAGGCAAACAATCCTGACGTGCATCTCATGATGCTGCTCGTTGATGAACGACCTGAAGAGGTGACGGATATTCGACGATCCGTTCAGGGAGAGGTCGCGGCCTCGACCTTCGATCGTCCTGCGGAGGAGCATACGGTGGTTGCCGAACTCGCAATCGAACGAGCCAAGCGCATGGTGGAGCTGGGCCGGGACGTTGTGATCATGTTGGATGGCATCACCCGACTTGCGCGTGCGTACAACCTCGCGCAGCCTGCAACCGGTCGTATTATGTCCGGTGGTGTGGACTCTGGTGCGCTCTATCCACCCAAGAAGTTTTTCGGCGCAGCTCGAAACGTCGAAGAGGGTGGTTCCTTGACGATTCTGGCGACCGCGCTGGTCGAAACCGGCTCCAAGATGGACGAGGTCATCTTCGAGGAGTTCAAGGGAACCGGCAACATGGAGATTCGACTTGATCGTCGCCTCGCTGAACGACGCCTCTTCCCTGCGATTGACGTGAACTCCTCGTCGACGCGCCACGAAGAGCTGCTCTTTAGTCGCGAAGAGCTGAGTTCGGTCTGGAAGCTGCGCCGAGTACTCAATGCGCTTGCGGCTGAAGGTTCGAGCGCTCCGGGGCTCGAACTCCTTATTGACAAGATTCGGAGTACGCGCTCGAACGACGAGTTCCTCTCTGAAATCCAAAAGACCCCAATCAATTGACCAGCTACTAAACTGCACGCCACGAACGTGCGCCTCGCACCTCGAAAGGACTTCGATGAAGGCTGACATCCATCCCAACTACGTGGAATCCCACGTCCGCTGTTCATGCGGCAATGAATTCGTGACGAAATCGACCAAGGCAGAGCTCCATGTGGAGCTTTGTAATGAGTGCCACCCTTACTACACAGGCAAGCAGAAGCTTGTCGATACCGGTGGACGAGTCGAGCGCTTCCAGCGGCGTTATGGTGATCGAGCAAGGAAGGCTGCGAAGTAGCTCGAGTCGGCTGATGGAGGCAGCGAGCCTTCGGAGACTGGCCCTTGCGAACTTTGATCGGCTGCGTTCCGCATCCGTGTCGCGGGTAGATGAAATCAATCCTCGGTGTGTCGCTGTTGATGACGGCGACACACTGGTGATGACTGTGCTTGATCCTGATATTGAGTCCGTCGCGCGCTCACTCGTTCGGGCCGTGTCCATGTTCGGACCCAAGGGCGGAGACATCGTCTTTGCGGTGCGGGAGGGTATCACACAGCGCCGAGAAGCGAACGTACTTGCGCGAGCAGCTGAGCTTTCAGGCTTCTCTGCATGGAGATTGCAAGGTAGCGAACTTGTCCAGTTGCAAGCCGATGGCCCTAGCTTCATCGCGGGAAGGCAGATCGCGGTTGCAGACGTGCCGGTGGACGTTTCCGCCTATCCCGATGTGCGTATATGCGGCTACCACGATGGTGGCTCGATCGAGTATCGGGGTCTCCGTATCGCGCAGTTCGATCTTGAGGGTGCCGTGGAAGTCGGAGTGTCTGAGCGCGATCGTCAATCTCGCGTGCTCGGTTTCGGTGAACAATATGTCCGTGAGATCGAATTTGTGCGTTGCCTTACGGAGGTTCGTAGTCGACGAAGAGCGGTCTCAAATCATCCATTGGCGTCGGTGGCGCAGGGGAGATGGATGCGTGACGCGCTTCTTGAGTACCCGAGACCAGGATCCTTGACGGCGATTGAGGTCGGCTCGTTCAAGGATCCGAGAGAGCGCAGCTTTGCAGTAGGGAATCAAGGCGAATGCCTGGCTGCATTTTTCGGAAGCTTCGATCCGGCGTCGGTGCTCGAGTCGCTCGTAGTGCTTTCTGACCTGCGCGAGTATGGTCATCTGGGAAGCCAGAGCGCGCTTCATTGGTACGTGCAGGAGAAGGACGTGTTTCCGATCTGGAGCACATGGGCCGACTCCTTGAGCATCCCCGTCGAAGTCCATGTAATGCCACCA
>JBMFXL010000051.1:0-8614 GCA_049964275.1 Acidimicrobiales bacterium
GTAGTCCGCGTCGAAACTCAGGCCACGTACCGCGTGTTTCGAGCCGTAGTCGACTCGTAGATCGTTGACGACGATTGCTGGCATACCTGCAAGCTAGCCTGTGAGGACGATGAACGATATTAAGGCGCTTCGGGAAAATGCCAATGGAGAGCGCGAGCGTCTCCTCTCTCGTGGAGTTTCTCCGGGTGAAATCGATGAACTATTGGAGTTGGATTCCGACGCACGTGCTCGGATCGCTGAACGCGACGAGATAAGGGGTCGAATCAATTCTCTCTCCAAAGAAGTCTCTGAAGCAATGCGTTCAGGTGACAAGGTGCGTGCGGACGCGCTTCGAAATGAGTCGAGAGCACTTGGGCAGGCGCTTGATGTGATGCAGTCCCGGGTAGTTCAAGCCGAGGAGGCCAGACTCGCTCGCGTGCTGCTCATTCCGAATGTCCCTTCAGTGGACGCCCCGGTCGGAGCATCGGAGGACGAGAATGTCGTGCTTCGTTATTGGTCTCCTGAACATGGGGTGCAGGACCCGGACGAGTACGTCGCACCAGTGGCAGACGATGCGAAGAAGGCCCATTGGGAAATTGGCGAGTCCATGCGGCTGCTCGATCTTCCTCGTGCCGCACGTATTTCGGGCTCGATGTTCGCGATGTATCGCGGAGATGGTGCTCGACTTCTGAGGGCCCTTACCTCCTTTGCGCTCGACGCCCACTCCGATGCATTCGAGGAGATTCGACCACCGACGCTTGTGAAGTCGGACACGATGATTGCGACCGGCCATCTTCCGAAGTTTGCTGATGACGCCTACGAACTGCCTCGAGATGATCTCTATGCGATCCCGACGGCAGAGGTACCCCTTACCTCCTTTGCGCGAGACGAGATTCTTGATGAAGCTGAACTTCCGCTTCGTCTTACGGCGGCGACCGCATGTTACCGGCGGGAGGCGGGATCTGCCGGAAGGGATACGCGTGGTCTACTGCGCCTTCACGAGTTCGACAAGGTCGAACTGTTTGCATACTGTGCCGAAGCGCAGGCACCTGAGGTCCATCTCGACATGCTGCGTCGCGCGGAGGGTATTCTTCGGGCGCTTGGCATCACCTATCGAGTTGTCGACCTTTGCACTGGCGACATGGGGGCATCTGCAGCACGTACCTTCGATCTCGAAGCGTATGCCCCTGGCGTAGGGAAGTGGCTCGAAGTGTCTTCGGTGTCGTGGTGCGGGGACTATCAGGCCCGAAGGGCGAACATTCGATATCGCGCTTCCGACGGTTCGGGTAATCGATTCGTACATACGCTCAATGGCTCAGCGCTTGCCTGGGCGAGGGTCTGGGCGATCATCGTCGAGATGGGTTACCGCGAGGAAGGTGCCGTCGAAGTACCCCAGGTGCTCGTGCCGTACCTCGGCGGTCGAACTACCCTTTCCTCCTCTTAGATTCGTGAGAATTTAGACGATTGCTCGCTGAGGCGCTATCTTGGCTTGGGTGAGTACTGCTCAGATAGTGTTTTCGATTGCGCTCGGTGTAGTGACATTCGCGGTTCTTGGCTTCGCGGTGTTCGTGTTCTCCACGACCATGCGTGGTGATCGTTGGGTCAGGAGGCAACGATGAGCCCGTCCTCGACGATCTACAAGGGAAAGACTGGCCAATGGGCCTTTGTCCTGCATCGCATCACCGGTTTCTTGGTGTTTCTCTTCATTCTTTTGCACGTGGTAGACATCTTTACGGTGAACTCGCCTCATATTTACAACGAGATTCACCAGCTCTACGGGAACATCTTTCTGCGACTGTTCGAGGTAGGGCTCTTATTCGCACTTCTTTACCATGCGCTCAACGGCTTGCGAGTGATCATGATCGACTTCTTTCCGAATGCGATCAAGAATGAACGTGCGGTGTTCCTCGGACTGCTCTCGCTCGCTATCTTGCTGACGATCGTCGGTGGCGTCATAATCGTCAAGCCGTTTTTTGTGGGGGTTGGACACTAATGGCTCGGACGATGCCCGCACGACGACTTTCGGGAGGACGGGGCACTCGCGGAGGACGCTCTCGAAGTAACTTCGAGACGTGGTCGTGGTTCTTCATGAGGATTTCAGGGCTCGCACTTTTCTTCCTTGCCCTCATCCATTTCTTCGTGACCCATATCTCACATGACGTGACAACGACCAATGAGGCGTTTGTTGCGGCTCGCTGGGCAAATCCTTTGTGGAGAGTCTTCGACTGGCTCTTGCTCACCCTGGGCCTGCTTCATGGGAGCAATGGACTTCGCTACATCATGGATGACTACCTCACGACTCCTCGGTCTCGCGTCGTGGTCAAGAGCTTGGTCTACGGATTGTCGTTCATTTTGTTCGTGGTCGGCACATTGACCATCGTCACGTACCATCACGCGCTGGGGTGATGACTCCCGACGCCAGTGGTCGGCGAGGATCCTGAGGCAATGCACGCCCGACACGTTCCGAGCACCGCAAAGTGGTTCCGTCGGAGTTGAAAGCCATATCGCGTCTGGACATCGAGGGCGAGTGAATCGAACAACTCGTCAGGTACCTGCATAACGTTGCCACATCGCTCACATACGAGGTGTTGGTGGAGATTGTCGGTCAGGTGATAGACGGCACGACCATGTCCTAGGTGCACATGGTCGACTACTCCTGCTGCCTCAAGGGTATCGAGCGTTCGATAAACGGTGGAGAGGTGTACCTCGGGATAGAGCCGCTTCAACTGCTCGGAGATATCGTCTGCGGTAAGGTGCCCGGTTCCATCGATCAGCGTTTCAAGGACTGCTCGTCGAGCAATGGTCGCCCGAATGTTGTGCGACCGAAGACGATCCACGGCCGCCTGACGGGGGTTGTGCATCCGTACAAGTCTAACGAGGAACTTCGAGCCGATAACCGAGGCCACGTACCGTCGTGATGATGGTCGGAGAGGAGGGAGCCGCCTCTATTTTCGACCGAAGGCGCTTGATGTGCACGTCGAGGGTCTTGGTCTCTCCCGCGTAATAGGGCCCCCATACACGATCGATGATCTGTTCTCGAGTGAGTACCCGACCGGGATTGGAGAGGAAGTACTCTAGCAACTCGAACTCCTTGAGCGGAAGTTTGGTGAGTTCTCCGCGGACGTACACCTCGTGGCGGCCGGGGTCAAGAGTGATCTCCCCGACAGATAACGATTCGTCCCGCGCCTCCTCTGAAGGCGCCGGGGTGGGCGTTCGGCGCATGACCGCACGGACGCGGGCTACGAGTTCCTTCATCCGGTACGGCTTCGCAACGTAGTCATCTGCACCGAGTTCAAGGCCGACCACGGTATCGATCTCGGTCGACTTGGCCGTGACCATGATGATCGGCACCTTCGACTTCATACGAATCTCTCGACACACGTCGAGTCCAGACTTCCTCGGCAGCATTACGTCGAGTAATACGACGTCAGGTCGCACCTCTTCGAACTTGCGGAGTGCTTCTTCACCGTCTCGTGCCGCCTCGACAAGGAAGCCCTCTCGTCGAAACCCTAAGGTAAGGGCCTCGATGAAGGACTCTTCATCTTCGGCAATGAGGACGATTGACTGGCTTTTGTTCATGTCTCCTCGGGTCGGTAGAGCGGCAGGGTGATGGAGAATATCGAGCCGATGCCTTCGGTCGATTCGACCGTGATCTTGCCTCGATGGTTGTTGACGACGTGACGCACGATGGACAGGCCGAGTCCAGTACCTCCCGTCGCCCTCGAGCGATTCTGATCAACTCGGTAGAAGCGCTCGAAGATCCGCTCGAGGTCTCGTGAGGGGATGCCGATTCCCTCATCCGCGATGGATATCGTCAACTCGTCCTCACTCCTGCGAGCCGCCAACGAGACCGTCTTCCCGGGATCGGTGTACTTCACTGCATTGTCGAGCAGGTTGTAAATGGCCGAGGTGAGTTGACGTCGATCGCCGTGAATGGTGAGCGGACTCGATAGGGCGTGAGTCTCGATCGCCACACCCTTGATCTCCGCTGAAGGCGCAATGCGGTTCACCGCCTCTGCCATGAGCTCGTCCAGTGACACCGGTTCGAGGGTCGGATGATCTTCGGTCTCGATTCTTGAAAGATCCAGGAGGTCGTCGACGATCCGATTGAGTCGTAAGGCTTCTCGTTCGATCCGAGCGGAGAGACGCTTGAGGACGCCGGCGTCCTCTTCGACGGACATGGTTTCAGCGAGGAGCGCAACCGCACCAATTGGGGTCTTGAGTTCGTGGGATACGTTGGCAACGAAATCCCTCCGGACATCATCGAGATGCTTTTTGTTCGAAATGTCCTCGAGCACCGCAACGAAGTCACGACGAGCGGCGTCGAGATAGAGGGGCACCGTCCGAATCGAGTAGCTCCGTTTTGGTGGTCCGAAGAGCTCGAATGCGCGTTCGGTGAAGTTGCGAGCCCTCGCGAGCTCGATGACCTCGTTCAGTGCCTTGGCTGCCAGGGCGTCCTGGTAGTTACCTGAGAGCAGCGCCTCTGCAAACCGATTCGTGAAGACGATATCTCCCTGGTTGTCACAGATGACGATGCCTTGGTCAAGTGAGTTGAACGCCGCGATGAGCAGCGCTTGCCGCTCGTTTGCTCGTCGAAGCCGAGCACCATCCTCAGACGAGGTGGATTGAGGCCCTCCAACGGGGGTTGATTTACGAAGAAGTCGACGCAACACCAGTCCCTTCCATCCGAGGGGCCGCGTGTGACCGACTTGTGAATTGGCGCATGATCATCGTCTGTCTCTTCCGATGGTAGCGGCATCTCTGCAGCGTAAGTGAACTTTCTGAATGTGGAGGTCAAAAAAGGCATAGAAAGGTATTGAAATAGACTGAAAAGCTAGGTAATCTCACCACACTGTCTCAAGGAGGAGAACACAGTGTTTGGTGACGTCACGTTGAATCCGGACCCCACCTCATTGCCAGGTGGCCAGGTCCTGCAAACGATCGCGAATGGAATCGGCGGATGGGCGCTCGTACTGTCGCTCATTGCATTGGTGATTGGCGCAGCAACTTGGGCGTTAGGCGCACATTCCCAGAACTATCAACAGAGCTACCTCGGTCGCCGTGCGGTCCTCGTGGCGGGCGCGGCGGCCCTTGCAATCGGAGCCGCCCCCTCGCTCATCAACTTCTTCTTCCACATGGGGAGTTCGGTCCATTGATTGATGCATCGCTGGTGAACGGAGTGGGGAGTTCAGTTGCGCAGTCGTTGACGCACCTAGTGCTCGTGCTCCTCGAGCCGACCTTGTCCTCGGTCTACCGTTGGGTGGCGAAGGCGGTCTACGAGCTGGTAGCCACCTCGACGACCTTCGGCGTCGATACGGTCGCTGTTTCTGGTGGATACGACTTCATGGCACATGTGGCAGCCTCACTCGCGTTGCCGTTTCTCTTAATTGGTATCGCGGTGGGAGCGGTGCGTGGGGGCCTGGGTGAACTGGTTCGCCTGTTAGTCCTTCGACTTCCGGCAGTGGTGGTCGTCATGGTGATTGGTCCGTTCGTGGTCAGTTCCCTGTCGCACTTCGTCGATCAGAGCTCGCGGGCAGCATTTTCGAACCTCATCAACGGCTCATCTGGAGGCGTCGGACTGCCTTCCGCTCATGTGTCGAAGTCCATGCCGCTTGGCATGACCTTGCTCCTCCTGGCGCTCGGGATTGGTACGTCGCTCCTTCTTTGGCTGGAGTTTGCTCTACGTTCGGCACTTCTTGGACTGGCCACAGCATTTCTCCCTCTGGCAGCGGTAGGTCTTTTGCTTCCGACAGGTGTCGGTTGGCTACGTCGAGGCGCAGAGGTGATTTCTGGTCTACTCGTCGCGAAGCTCGTCATGGTGACCTCACTTGCCATGGCCTATGCGTCGCTTGCAAGTGCGACGAGTACCGACACTCCCGGGGATTGGGCCGGTCGATTCATCCTGGGGGTCGCCCTTTTCTTGGTGACTGCATTTGCTCCGTACTTGGCGGTACGACTTGTTCCGTTTGCAGAAGCACAGGTTGCTGCGACGGTCGAGGGGGTCACCGCAGGTGTACTTCGGAGGGGAGTCCAATACGGAACCAATCTTGCTTCGGTCAGTGACCTGGTTGCGCCCGCTGACATGATGCCAGAGGCGACGTACTTCCTGGGTGGCGAGGCGATGGACGTTCCGGACTTTCAGGGGTACCGAGTGTCGCCTGAGGACGCCTCCACGTGGGGCCATTCCTCGTCAGCCCAACAGGCAGATCGAGGTGTCAACGAAGCTACCGGAGACTCAAGCGTAGCGCCGTTGGCTGATGAGGAGAAGGATCATGAGTGAACCAAGAGCGACGTTTCAGTTCACGCGAGGCAGCCTTCATACGAAGTTCCTCGGGCTTCCCATACGAGCGGCCATTCCACTCGGGGGGTCGCTCCTTGGTGGCGCCTTACTTGGCGTTGGACTCGGTGGAGGTACGGGACTACTCGTTGGCGTCGTGATTGTTTCGTGCGGGATCGGAATTTCGTTATTGAGGTTGTCGAGCTTCACGTTGTCCGTACTTCTCGGCGAGGGCGGAAGGCGACTCCTCGGTGTCTCGAGATCGAAAGTTTCCCTCCGGCACCGCGCGCATCGAGGCGGCCAAGAGAAGGGCGCACGCGCTCCCGCTCACCGATCGCATGCTCCACTACTCCAGTTCCACTTCGGAGACGTGTCATTCGAAGGAGGGTCCTCAGTGGTCGTCGGTAGGCACGTGCAGTCGGGATTCCGGTTGAGCTCTGCCAATCCATGGCTTGCGACCGGTGATGAGCGCGGCGACCTTGCGGAGCGATGGGGGAGAGTGTTGGCGCGGATCGCAACGGAGTTACCGAACGGCGTGGAGATTCGATGGCGCGTCGACGTCGTTCCATACCTGTCAGAGCTGAGAGACGCCGCTCCATCGTGGGCTGGGATGGAGTTGAGCCAGGGTACGTGGGTAACTCGACCGTCGCTCTGGTCGGTGCAGAGCGTCGGAACGCATGCTCGTCACTCTCAATCAAGTCGTTTGCGGAGCTCCGAGACTGACAGTCTCATTTCGGCCGTGCTCCATGAGCTCCTTCCTGCCGGAGCCTATCGCCTTGCCGATGATGAGCTCGTTCGTACACTCCAGGGGCCGTTGTACGACCAGATTGGGTCGTGGTCGGGACGAACGTGGCGAGTCTCCTTGACGGATTTTTCGCCGAGCTGGGACGAGATGCGGGTCGGTCGATACTTTGCAACGAGCCTCGACCTCCGACAGGTGCCACTTCGAGACGTTCAAGGCGGCTTTGCACTGCCGCTCTTTCGCCCCGTCGCCCCTATGCGTTCGATCTTCATGCGGCTTTCCCCGATGACCTCGGCAAAGGCACGACGACAGACCGAACGTCGCCGAACCGAGGCAATTGCCAATGACCGCATTCGTGCTGAGGCTGGATATCTCCGAAAGGCGGCCGAGGAGGGTGAGCGGGTTGCGCTCCTGCGACATGAGGCGGAGTTGGCCACGGGGCATGCACTATTCGAGTATGACTTCGAGACCGTCCTTTGGGCGAATTCCCGAATCGAGCTTCACAATGCCCGGATTGCCTTCGCCAAACTTGCCGCCGAATCCCAACTGCGCTTCGGTCCCGCATATGGCCGCCAGCTCGACGTGGTGTTCGACCTCCTGGGAGTGTCCCAAAGATGATGCGCGGCCGTCGACGTGGGCTTCACGTGGAGACCTCAAGAACGCTTGGTGCGATCTTTCCGACTGTGGGGTCGTCAGCCCCGAACTGTCTCAACGTACCAATTGGCACCCTGAGCTCGGGAGGCGTATTCGCTTATGACCCATTCGAACTCTATGGGGCCGGAGCGCTTCAGAGCCCCAATTTGGTGGTGTTCGGACAGCTCGGGAAGGGAAAGAGCGCTCTGGTCAAGTCATTCCTTACTCGTCAGGCCCATATTGGACGAAGCTACTTCGTGATCGATCCAAAGGGAGAATATGCTGCGCTCGCTGCCTATGACGGTGCGACGCTCATCCAATTAGGAGGGGCGACCGACGCACGAATCGATCCGTTCGTCGATCTTGCTGAGGGACGGCTCTCGGCCGCGAGTGCATTTCTTGCGATCAATGGTTTTTATGAGGCGCTGACCAAGCGGGAACCAACGGCCATGGAGCGGGCAGTGCTTCGAGAGGTGGCGGGTCGAATTCGACGTGCTGGTCACGCCACTTCGCTCGATGATGTGGTCGATGAAGTGAGCCGCATTGAGCCGAGGAGAGGCGAGGACAGGCATGCTCATGAAGCCTTCTCTCGAGCACGTGCGGAGGTCGTGGCTCAGCTCGAACGGGTGAGAATAGGGGAGCTTTCCACACTCTTTGGGCCAGATCGCTTTGAAGGAGACCGGGCCAAGGTAGTGGTCGACTGCTCTGCGCTCTATGGCACCGAGGCGCTTCCGATTGTCGTGAGTGTACTCATGCAGCGGCGCATCAATCAGTTCCGTGACGGACGGGTACCCAATGGCTTCGTCGTCGTAGATGAGGCCTGGGCGGTACTCGACGACCCTCATATCGCAAACTGGTTCCGCGCGCTTTGGAAGCTCGCTCGGAGCTTCGGCTGCGCGAATATCGCCATTACGCACCGAGTATCCGATCTCAAGGTTCCTTCATCGCAGCATCGAACGCTGGGCGTGCTCGCAGATGCAGAG
>JBMFXL010000052.1:0-5935 GCA_049964275.1 Acidimicrobiales bacterium
TTTTGTTCTACGCGATCCTCTACCCACTCATGTTGGGTGAAACTCCGTTGCACCTGCTTGCGAACTCCACCGATCCACTCGCGGTGTGGTCACATCGTCTGCTTCCGGGTGCGCCCTGGGTCACACTCCTACCCGTCCTCCTCTCGACCGCAGGCGGGCTCTGGCTCACGAGCTTCATACTCACGAGGGCACTCTACGCAATGGGCCGGGAACGCGTCGTACCCCAGACGTTCGGCACGCTCTCCAAACGACACGTGCCCACCTTCGCCATCGTCTTCTCGCTCGGCCTGGTCGCCATCGTCATTACCTTCGAGACGCTCGTGACCTCACTGAGCGGCTTCTTCACCCTGGTGCTGTCTGGGGCTGGCTTCTTCCTCGTTGCGGAGTTCTTCTTGGACTGCGTGACCGCCATCGTCTTCCTCACGCGGGGTCATCGCCGACTCCCCGACGTCACCATCGCGCCCCATGACCATCGGGGCCTCCTGATCGGCGCTGCGGGATCGGCAGTCTTCCTTGGCGCGCTCATGATCTTGTTCTTCATCTACGGACCAGCCGCCATTGGGAACGGCGTCGATCAGGTCATCGCGGGCCTCATCGGGCTTGGCTTCGCCTTCGCCTACTGGTCCTACCGTCGCACCAGAAACGTTCCCGATGCGGTGGTGCAGCCCCTCACGTCTAGGGTGTAAGCCTCATCGCGGCATGCCGGGCGGCAATCTCGTCGATTCGTCGGGGAAGATCATTCACGTGGAGCCAACCCGAACGATCACGAGCGATCACCATCAGTGACGCCGCGCTCACCTCTCGCCCGGTCGTCGCTCCGACGAGATACGCATACGCAGCGGCTTGAACCATGTACCTTCCGAGTCGGGAGGATGCCTCACGGAACTCCCCAAACTCCAGGTTCACCGTCGTCTTATAGTCAATGATGTGCACTCGCCCATCTGGCGCCACCGCCACGAGGTCGACGTAGCCCTCGAGTACCACACCTCCGGGTGACGCAAGTGCGACATAGACCTCCTTGCGATGCGTACCTCTACCGAGACGACGAAGCTCGGGATCGGCGAGCGCACGGTGTACGTAGGTACGGATCTGCTCGCCGTGCGATTCGACCCGCCATTTCGAAGAAACCGCCCCGATCAACTTCTCGAGACCCTCTGGCTCCCCAAGTTCCACCTCGGCGAGGATCTCATGGATCGCACGACCGACCTCGGAGGCATCACTTGCGAACACCCGCGCATTTTCGATGCCAAAACGCTCGAGAATCTCTGGTTCGTCCTCGCCTTCGATCACCATCCAGTCGTCGCGGTCATCAAGGGTCACGAGCTGGCCATCGTCCATGCCAAGCGAAGTGACCCCGATCGATCGACGCGCACGGAGTGCGCCACGCGCCCTCTCCATCTGGGAGGCCCACTCGTCGTAGCTGGGGAGCGAGGGAGCGATGGAGGCAGGGCCGCGACGGGCTATGCCGCTGCTTCTTGCAATCTCGACCTCGACGGCATCGACGCTCGCTCGGTAGGTCCTCACCACTGGACCGAGCAACTCGGCATATGTCCCAGACCTCATTTCCGGAAGCTGCGCAAGGTCACGATCCTTTGCACGCACGAGTGACACGACGAGATGATCACGGGCTCGCGTGTAGGCGACATACCCAAGGCGAAGCGCCTCCCCTGCTGTCTCGAGTCGCTCACGGTCTTGATATGCCTCGTAGCGTTCATCGCCCTGCCCGCGTCGCACGCGTAGCCGTGATTCATCGACATAGACGCCGCTCCCATTACGTAGATTCAGCGCAGACTCACTTTGGCCAGCCACGACGACCATGGGGAACTCAAGTCCCTTCGACGCATGGATGGTCATGATCGTGACCGCATCCGCGTCACGCTCGGTCGACGCCACTTCGATCTGCGAGCGAGCCGACTCTCGGAGCTCTCGGAGTTCGCGAACGAACTCAGCAAGGGACACGTGTCGCTCGGTCGCGTCATCCGCAAGCCCCTGGAGATGCCCGAGCGCCGCGAGTTGATCCCGCGAATGAGGCGACACCGGTGTCAATGCCTCAAGGGACATCTCCTCGATCAACCAGGCAACCGTCTCCGACACGACGACCGATCGCGCCCGCGTGATTATGTCCTCCAGACGGGACAGGCCATCACAGACTGCGCATGCGTCCTCGTTCTCACAGAGGGACACTCCCCCGATCGGAAGCCAGCGTCCACCTCGCTCCCTATGGAGGACGAGGGCCTCGTCGGAACAACCAAAGCTCGGGGTGCGAAGCGCTCCGACCACCATTGCTCCATCCGCCGGGTCGACCATCGCCTCGAGTAGGACAAGGAGATCGACGACTCGTTCCTGACGAAAGACCGCGGCGACCGAGGCACTCCGAAATGCGATGCCTCGCTCCGCAAGTGCTCGCTCGATCGGTTGGGCGCTTTTGCGCGTCGGCACCAAGATCACGATGTCCCCGAGGAGCATTGTTCTCGCAGCCTCTCCATCCATCGTGGTCCAGGGATGGGAATCGTCGGTCGCCTGGGCGATCACCTCTGCGACTCTCTCGGCTTCGTAGGCTTCCAACTGTCCTGGACCAAGATCCTCAAGTGGCTCAGCTCCGATCACCGAGACCGCAGGACCGAGCAGCGAGTCCTCTCGCACGGCCACCATCTGGTCGATCGGTCGCGATCGACCAAGATGTCGATCCACCTCAACAAACACGTCACTGAACACCCGGTTCGCAAGCTCGACGATGCGCCGATCCGAACGGAAGTTCGACACCAGAGTCGTGATCGACCCCGAGGGCGCACCCTTGACCAGTTCGCGGGCAGACACATACAGCGCGGGATCAGCTCCTCGAAAGCGGTAGATCGACTGTTTGGCGTCTCCGACAAAGAACAGCGCGCCGGGGTCGGGTCGAGAGGTGTCCCCTTTTCGTCCTGCCGCGATGTGGGACGCAAGATGGTACTGGATAGGGTCGGTATCTTGGAACTCATCGAGCAGGAGACGCGGATAGCGACTCCGGAGCGCATCACGGAACTCCGCGGCGTTCGGATGGATCGACACCGCATCGAGGGCAAAGACCAACAGGTCGTCGAAGTTCAACTTCCCACGCTGTCGCCGTTCGCTCTCGAATCCCGACACGAACTCCCATGCCACGGTGATCAATACGTCGAAGGCGTCGTCGATGATGGTACGTGCCATCTCCATGATCGAGCGATCGATCTCGAGCAGGTCGGCAATCACCTCGGTCTTTTGGTCGCCCCAATTCGCCTTCGTTCCCGCGTTGGAAGCAACAAACACCGTCGTCGTAGCAAAGCGCTCTGCCAGGCGACGAAGGACCTCCTCCTCGGTCCGAGGCGCGCCTTGCTCTCGAAGTTGTTGCTGGATCTCGAAGAGTCGGCGGAAGAGTCCGTCACCCTCTTTGCCTCGATAGCCCAAGATCGCACGCTCGACCACCTCCCTGAGGCGACCATGCACGGAGAGGTATCGATCGAGATAGCTGCCGAACTCGGTCGACCCGGGGAGCACGATTACTCCTCGATGGATCTCATCACGGCGCTGATCGACCGCCCGGACGAAGTCGAACCAGCGATCAGGAGAAAGACCAAAACTCCAGAGGATCTGGAGCGCGCGAGCGCGGTTGGGGTCTGCAAATACCGACTCGTCGTCGAGCAGGCGATTCCATCGACGGCGCAATTCACGAAGGTACGAGGTCTCGTCCCAATTCTCGATACCAAGGGGCAGGTCGAGTTCGCTGGCAAAAGAGGTGAGGATTCGCTGGGCAAAGGAGTGGATGGTCCCAATGGGAGCCATATCGAGATGAAGGAGCGCCATACGGAAGCGTTCGAGCACGACGGGGTCGACATCACCTAGCCCCTGCCTAGGTGCGCTCACCCGAGCGGCGAGTGAGCCTCGAATCCGCTCCCGAAGCTCACCTGCCGCCGCATCGGTGAAGGTGATCGCCGCGATCTCGTCGATGGGGGCGACTCCCTGTCCAACGAGCTCCACCACCCTGGCAACCAACTGTGTGGTCTTGCCACTCCCTGCACCCGCTTCGACGAAGAGGGTCGACTCGAGGTCGGTCGCCATGGCGACACGAGCAACTCCATCTACCGGCTCATCCCAGCGGACGCCACTCATGATGACGCCACTTTCCGAAGCGCAAGGTACTTCACAAGCGCTGATGCGCGAGGATCGTCGAGCTTCAAGCGGAGCTGGCTCGAACCGACACCGACCGCCAGATCCCTCATAACGCAGTAGTCGCAGCGATCGTTCGGGCCGTGAGCGTCAGGAAGGAACACACCATCTCGCATGGCGCCGACGAGGAGTCCCAGCGCTTCGTCGACCTTCGCCAGGGTTGATTCGGTCACAAGGAATCCCCGCACCTTGCGATGATCACCTCGGCGAGAGAAGAGATACCTCGCGACCATCGATCGGTCGGCGTCATCTCCCAGGAGCGACCGCGCAGCATGAAGGTAGACACCGAGTTGGAACTTCCGTCCTTCGTGAGTTGGGTCGTGCTCCGAGACACGTGCGTAGCTCTCCGCGCTCCCCGTCTTATAGTCGACCACCACCACGCGATCTGAGCCGACCCCGAGATAGTCCACCCGACCCCTCAAGGACACCGAGTCGTCTTCTCCAAGTGCTACCTCGAGAGGGATGGGATCACCGAAGGTTACCTCGGGGTGGTGCACCACGTTGGCTCCGCCTTCGGAGAGCAACCGCACCAAACCGTCACAAAGCAGACCTACCTGATCCACCAATCGGAGATACTGCGCACGCCAGAGCGACCGTGCGCCCCCAAGACCGCGCACACAAACCTCTTCGTAACGAGGGGAAAGATGTTCCTCGATGAGCTGATCGCGCACCTCGGCCGGGGTCGACCTGCTAAGCGCGTCGAAACGTTCGTCGTTGACGATGGCTTCCATAGTGTCGTGCACCACCATCCCAAGGTCCGCAGGTCCCAGCCCAAAGGTGAATTCGACGCGATCAGGGGCTGGTGCGTGCAGTACGTGGCGAACGAAGAACCCATAGGGGCAGCTTGCAAAGTGCTCGATTGCACTCACGGAAAGTGGCCGCTCACGGCTCCCAAGCGCTGCTACCACCTGAGGGTCGACCACGCCATCGAATGCTCCCGCAAGCGAGCGCTCCCGAGCCTCGATGACCTGAGCGGCATCCATGAGCCTTCCCGTCGGATCCCACGAGGGTCGTCGATCACGTCTCCGAGGGTCCTCGTTGCGCGCGAGCGCACGGAGCGCGTAGTGGGAGATCGTGAGGGGCATCCGGTCGCTCAATGCATGTCGGTAGGTCGAATACACTGCACGGTCAGGCCGGTCATCGAGGCCGAGCATGTGATCAGCACTGATCCCCAGAGCCACATAGCGCGACCATCCGACCTCACCGCGTCGAGTACGGTCCATGGCGCGGGCCATGGACACCTCGACCCTCTTGGCCCGCCTCATCGCGACGTGAAGCGCGTAGGCTTCCTTCGCATTCAACGAGGTGTGGAGCGAAGACACCATCCCTCCAACCAGAGGCCGCTCGCCGAGCTCCCCACCCGTGCGTGGGTAGGTTCCTTCCGCAATACCGAGTATCGCAAGGTACTCCACGTCCGCCGTCGCGGCATCGTCGATTCCCATCCACTCCACACCGATACCTCGATGCTCCACACTCGGGCCACCGGTCCTCCCGAGTGCACCAACCACCTCCGAAGCCGTGGTGAGATCGAAGGTAATACCGACCCCATCGAGTCGAGAGAGTCCACGCAACCTGTCGATCACGCGACTCTGACACGCGTGCTCCCAACGAACCTTTCCCTCGTCGACGACCTGACGGTGATCGACCATTGGCACGATGTGTGCCTCGAACCAGGAGAGGAGCGACTTCCACTGAGTGACCACCGAAAGGGCGTCAAGCGCGTCGGTCGAACGTGCCACAAACCGATCGAGAT
>JBMFXL010000052.1:5945-8588 GCA_049964275.1 Acidimicrobiales bacterium
GATCACGTGTCGCGTCGTGGAGAGCGCTCGTGGGAGACAGCGACGTGACCAGTGAGCCAAGTCGCCCTCTGATCTCGTCGACCCCACGAGGTAGGTGAGATTGTCGCACAACCTCCTCCCAGAGCCTGTTCTGAAGCGAATCCTCACCGTCTCGCAGTGGCAAGGTGGCGAAGCTGCCGAGGATCGTGGTGGCGTCGAGGCCCTCGAGAGCGACACGCAACATCCCCATAAGCAGGCGATACACAAGCGAATCAGCGACTTGGTTGGGGTCACGTCCAAAGCTCTCGAGACCCGCGGCACGAAGCTCCCTACGAACCCTCCTCGCATAACCTGCTCCAGAGGGAAACGCGATCGCAACGGCCATGGATGGATCCACATCCAACTGCCGAACGATGCCGCTCACCGCACCCTTCACCTCCGCATCAGGGTCTGGATAAGTGCGATAGCGAACGTGCCCGAGGTCGCCCAGGTGAACTCGGGCATTCACCGATTGATCGCCCGGCGTCTCGGTGTCGCTCCCGCCAACAGTGACCAGTTGGAATCGATCTGATGATCCAAGCGCCGAGTAGAGCCGAGACTCGTCAATTCCAAGGTCCGCGCCTACGATGCCGATCACCGAGTCGACACCGTGGAGTTCGCCCCTATTCGCCTCGATGACACCTACCGCCTCGCGATAGCGATCATGGATGTCGATGAGCTTGGCGTGGGCAAGACGGTCGTAGGTACGGACGACCAGCGCTCGATCGGAACCAGACACGGTCGAAGGTGCGTCATCGAGCGTACCGAACACCAACTCGGTGCGAATGCGGTGATAGCGCTCAAGGACTCGTGACGGCGCGAGCGTCGGGGAGAGGACAGCATCGGTTCCCGCGCGCTGTTCTAGGACTGAAAGGAGCAGGGAGATCGTCAGATCATCAGCGACCTCGGCATCAGTGGGAGCGACCTCGTCGGCCAGCTGACGAGGCGTGAGTACACGGACACCAAAGAGTCCGCCCTCCAGCCGCCGCGCCAAGGCATGTCTCACACGTACACCGTCACGCAAGGACGGCACTACTAAGAGGAGTTGACTGAAGGGATCTTCCGTGCGAATCGTCCGAACGGACGCGCTCAGTCGCTCGAAGAAGGGCGCTTCATTAGAGCGCGAGGGCAGGTCATTCATTCCATAGGGATGTTACGACGATTCTGTGACTCGCGGTGCCAGTTCGCGACCATTGCGACGGTGAGCGCCCCATCGCCCCCGACAATCGAGACCGCCGAACTCCTTCGGTTCCGGTTCCGGTTCGGGTGGGTCACATCGCCGTGGTACCTCTAACGAATGAACGTCTGCGGAATCGAGGAGCGTTCGACCACGAGCCGTTCGGTGCCTTCAGCGTCGTGCCGACGGCAACGGAGGCCGGGGGGCTGATCGACCCGGAGGGATATGGGATCTCCACCATTCGCGGACTGCGCTCATACTTCCACAATGGGAGCGCAGTGACGGTGATCCGGATCGAAGAGTCATATGAGATCCTTCCCCTCTGGCACTACCGCCTCTACGAAATGGCCCTACTCACTTGAGCCAGGGAAGTCGACCATGCTCTATGGCACGTATGACATGAGGAAGCTCGTCGGCCTCGTAACGATTCGCGATACCGGGCTGTATGAGCGTCGCGTGCGCCGCCACCACGTCACGATCGACGATGGTGTCGACCCTCTTGGCGATGAGTGATGCACCAAGGGTTGCCGTCACCGCGGCGATGACTTCGAGTTCGGGGGAATGAGGAGTCCAGCCCTCGTACGGCGAGGTCGGCGCGACCTTGAGTATCGCGGGAGTGAGCTCAAGGATGAACCGCAACGGCGCATCGGAGCCGAAGTCGTCGATGGCTACGCTCATGTCACTCGACGCGATGTATCGAATCGCCGCACGAGCTTCGATCGGGTCTCCTTGTGCCAGCGCGGAGTCGGCGATCTCGATGGTCACCGCTGAACGGGTCAAGCACTTCTCTTGGATCTGTGACACCACACGTGAGAGCAAGCTTCGATCGAACAGAATCGGACGGAAGACATCGATGGCCAAGGTCCGTCGGTCCATGATGTAGGGGTCGTTCCGCAGCCATCTCGTGAGATCCTGGGATGCCTCGTCGATCAGCCAATCAATCAGGCGGGCAACCTGCCTCGACATGATCGCCGCTGCCTCGATGCGCTTCCAATCGAAGCTCCCGAGCAGCGGATCGTCAAAGACCATGATGGTCCCTACCCCACGAACTTCGAAACGCTCGATATCGACGATCGGGCTGTAGTTGAGCCGAAGACCTGCACGAGCAGGATCTGCAAGGGCGAGCACGAGACGCTCCGCGACCTCATGATCGGTCACGCCGAAGTTGGTGTTCTTGGTGCCGCCACCAAAAACTGCAACCGCTCGTGCAGAGTGCTTCGAACGGTACATCGCCTGGTCAGCACTGGAGATGAGTTCGTCGGGCGTCATCTGGGCACGTTTGGAGTAGGCGACGCCAAGGCTGGCAGCGAAGCGAATGGTATGGCCAAGGACGGTCACAGGCTCGCCAAAGAGCGCATAGGCAATCCGATCGGCGATGCGCTGTGCATGAGCCCGCGACTCGACGTCGGACAGGATCACGACGAACTCATCGCCACCAAGCCGCCCTG
>JBMFXL010000053.1:0-8489 GCA_049964275.1 Acidimicrobiales bacterium
GACCGACGTCGTCAGATTCCTCCCACCACTCTTGCGACATGGTTCGATCCTAAGAAGTCGATGATAAAGCTGACGAGGTATTCGCAACATTCACGGGATGTTTTGCCGACATAAAGGTATTACACATAATTGATTCCTAACATCTTCCTCAATAACTCATAGGACATCAAGGAGCACGCAGTGGCAATCGCCCCGCACACGGAGCTAATGACGATCGGACTCGTCGGTGCCGTGATCTCAGGTGCAAGCTTGTTATCTGCCCGCGTTCGACGCGGTTCCTACGCGCGCATTGGCGCGGTCGTTGCGATGATCGTTGGACTCTCAGCTCAAATCCTCTCAGTTCTCGCCGTCGAGGGCGTTCCGCATCGTTCGTTCGTGATCACCAGTGGACTCATCGCCGACCTACTCATGGGATTACTCGTACTCGTCGGTACGAGTGCGATCATCGCTCGATCAAGCAGCGATGTGCAGATTCCCGAGAACTCGGTCCGCATGTCTGTTTGGGCGGGTGTCCTCGGTGAAACGATCGCAACAACGCGCATCGTTGACGCGCGATTCGACGGCCTGGTGTCACCGAGTGTAATCATCGTGCTCATGGCCATCTCCCTAGCCATAGTCGTGGGACTTCCTCTCGTACGTCGTAGTGCACGAAACATCAGGCCGATCAAGCGGAGCACGCTCGCCATAGCAGGATGGGGACTCGCCGGGGTGATGACACTGGTTGCACTCTCCCTACCTGCTGCAGTGCGAGCTCACCAGCATGGCAACGCTGCGGCCGTATCGACAGCCTCGAATCTCGGCCTTGGGAGCTCCGGTCGCATGGGTGCAAGTTCGGATGCCAACTTCACCTCCGGGATCCTTCCCTCAGACTCGAACGGGTCCAATCTCCCAATTGTGATGAACTTCAACGGCACCGCTGCCGTGGGAAATCCCAACATTCATCAGATCGTTCTTCTCCGCTACCATGGCCGCGTTGGGAATGGTCGCACCGGTGTCTTTGAGCTCAACGCGCTCGGTATCCCCCAACCCGACGGCACGCTCAGCCTTCGAAGTTCAAAGGCCCTCCTCCTCCTTCATCTTCATCATCAGCTCGGTACCGGCCATCTCACCGCGCTGAGCTCGCGCTACGCCGAAGGAACGATTCACTTCAAAAGTGGAGACGTCTATAGGTTTGCGCTCTCAACCACTGCAACGCCAAACAATCAGCTCATCGGACGTCTCACGCTCATCCCCGCTGACTCCTCGTCAGCGAACACCGGTGCACAGGCTGGGGCCGCATAGGGGACTAACCGGCGCATTAAGCGCTCGGGGCCCCCACGGGGGACCGAGAGGCATCTTCCTTGACACTTCTCCGCGTTAGGGTGGTCATACCACAGCGGCACCGGTCCTGTTCGGATCCCGAATTCGACGCTTCCCAATGGTTCGATGCACACGGCACATGGTGAAGTGACGCATTGTGACTGACGCAAGATAGCCGAAGAGATGAATGCGCTTGGTCACTACGTTACGCCAGCCACCACGTCTCGTGTGCGAGTACGCGAAAAGGGGGATCGATCGAATCGATCCCCCTTCCTCACGTGAGCAAGACGCGCTACTCTTCGAGTGACACCTGCTTGATCTCGGAGTCTTGAACACTCCCTGGCGAGGCCACCTCGCTCGAGTGGTATTCCGCCGCTGCAGGGATGACTCGAACGGCCGACTCCGAAGGCTCGACCTGCTCGCCATGGACCGCCAGGTCGCCGATCTCGAGATCAGCGTCCGAGAAGCGCAGCGGGGTGATCAACTTGACGAGTTTCAACAACACGAAGGTTCCCAATGCGCTATAGCCGATCACCCATAGGCCCGTGTACGCCTGGATCACTACCTGCCAAGGATGGCCGTAGAAGAGACCGGTGACCCCGAAGTTCGGCTTGTAGTACTCGACCATCTTCGGATCGGCAAAGAGTCCCGTCATGATGCCGCCGAGCAGACCTGCAACTCCATGGGTATGTACCACTCCAAGCGCATCGTCGACCTTGGCAAAGATCCACTTAGTCGACAACTTGGTAAAGGAGAACCAGACCACGAAGGATCCGATCACGCCGATCAGAATCGCTCCCCATCCATTGACCCAGCCTGCTGCGGGTGTAATGCCCACCAGTCCAACGATCATGCCGTTCACGGCACCAAGAAACGTCGGTCGCTTGTGCTTCGATCCCATGTCCATGAAGACCCAGGTCAGCAGCGCAGCCGCAGCGGCCAAGTTGGTGTTGACCACCGCCGCGGAGGCATCAGCACCCGCAAAGTAGGGGTCCCCACCATTGAAGCCATTCCATCCAAGCCACAAAATGCCTGCACCAACCGCGACGAGGAGCAGATTGTTCGGTGCGGTGTTCTCTCGATCTTTCTTGAGCCTAGGACCCACGACGGCAGCGGCGACGAAGCCGGAGATGCCTGCGGAAAGATGGATGACGTACCCACCCGAATAATCGACCGCGCCCTTCATAGCAAAGAAGCCACCACCCCAGATCAAGAGCGCATTGACCGAGTAGACGAAGGTAGTCCACAACGGAACGAAGATCATCCACGCCTTGAAACTCATGCGACCCAGCACGCTCCCAAGAAAGAGCAGTGGGGTGATCGCGGCGAATACGAACTGGAAGTACACGAGGGTGGACTGCGAGAACCGGAAATTCGGACCACTCGTAATGAGAGGGATCGTTGCTTGCACCTGCGCGGAGCCTTGGCCGGTCACCGGTCCCGGATGTCCGACGAACTCCTGAAGGAATCCCGGTCCGAAATGGATGGGATGCCCAAATGCCATGTTGTATGCCCAAAGCATCCATACAACAAGTACTGCGGAGAATGCGGAGAATGCCATCATCATGGTATTCACCGCCCACTTCTTCTGAACAATGCCACCGTAGAGCACCGCCAGACCCGGGAGGCTCATCAAGCCAACGAGCGTCGCCGCTGTCAGCTGCCAGGAGTTATCCCCTGCACTAAGCCAAGACGGGTAAGGAATCATAAACGTCCTCTCCTTCCCAAATGATCGGATAGCTCACGCTACCGAAGGAGTGTTTCGCTGATTTGTCCGGTTTGTTACGAGCGCAATAAATCAGCGCCTACTCGGGGTGATCGCCCTCATTCCTATCCACCGGCGATGGCGCCGACGATCTCAAAGGGGATGGATTCGTCCGTCAACGGTAGTGGTTGATCGGGGTCCCAGTCAGAAACGTCCTCTCCCCCACAGAAGAAACGCACGAAGGGTCTTCGCCGGCGGGTCGCTCGGTCTCGCGTGGCGCCGCCTACCTGTGGGTAGAGGCACTCGAGGGAATCGACGATCTCGTTGATCGAACATGGGAGACCCACCGGAAGCTCAACCCACGCACCGGTTCGAGCGAGTGTCTGCAGATGACCCGGCAGACGAACTCTGATCATGTGAGGGTCTGCACCTCGACGGAGTAGATCGCCGGAAATACCGTAGGTATCGCCTCAAAATGATCGCCCGCGTCACTCGAGAAATACAACTGGCCTCCGGTCGTGCCAAAGTACACGCCACAGTCCTCGAGATCGTCGATCGCAAGCGCGCTTCGCAGCACATTGACATACGAGGGCGTACTGGGGAGTCCCTTCGCGAGAGGCTCCCATTCACCTCCACCCGTTCTGCTTCGGAAGACCCGAAGCATCCCATCAGGCGGAAAGTGTTGTTCATCGCTCGTGATCGGCACGACGTACACGGTCTCAGGTTCATGCGCATGGACGCCAATCACGAAGCCAAAGTCTGTCGGCAGATCACCACTGATCTCGTACCAGTGGCCTCCGCCGTTGTCAGATCGCATCACATCCCAGTGCTTCTGCATGTAGAGCGTGTCGGGACGATCAGGGTGTCGGGCGATTGCATGTACGCAATGACCGATCGACGCATCCGGTGAGGGAAGGAACTCTGACTCCAATCCCCCCGTGTTGATCGACCATGACGCTCCTCCATCCTTGGTTCCAAACACGCCGGCCGCGGAGATCGCCACATCGATGCGGGAAGGATCTCGATCGTCAACAAGGATCGAATGAAGGCACATTCCACCCGCGCCGGGCTGCCACTCGCGGCCGTTCGCACCATCGCGAAGAGCACTCAGATCTGACCAGGTCAACCCACCATCTACGGAACGGAACAATGCCGCGTCTTCGACTCCCGCAAGGACGAAGTCAGGGTCATCGTGAGCGCTCGCAAACTGCCACACTCGCACAAAGGTCCACGGACGATCTGAGCCATCGTAGAATTTGTGGGTTTCTGTCGTGCCTTCGTATCGAAAGTCGTTCCCTACGGGTTTCCACGACTTCCCTCCGTCATCGGAACGCTGGACTACCTGGCTATACCAACCGGTCGACTGCGAGGCATACAAGCGATCGGGGTTGGCCCTAGAGCCTTGGATATGGTAGACCTCCCAGCCCGCAAAGTAGGGACCGGCGACGTTCCACGACCGCCGACCTCCGTCCGACTCGAGGACGAAGGCGCCCTTCTTCGTGCCCACAAGCAGGCGTACACTTGTCATGGCAACCTCCAAACCCACCCCTGAGGTCACGACCTAAATCGTGCGTGAAGCCCAACGATAGCACTGAACCAGGTCACGCGAGGGGGACCAGGTCCGCCAGGTTTGCCGCCCTTGGGTGCGGGTAGTCCCAGAAGAGAAAGACCAGCCAAACGGGGCAATCGGTTCCTCTCGCACTATGGTTCTTCAACGCGCCAATCAGGTCCACTCGTGTCGATGGAAAGTTCTTGGCCCATGCAGTTCCTGTGCAACCTCAACGCTCTTTTCGCTGATACCTCGGTACTTTGGCCCAGGGGGCTAAACACGAGGTGGTACCTCGACCTGAATGCCTTCGCACGGCGCACGCCCTGGGCCCACTCTTTCATGCACACCTGGGCACTCTGGTTGGGACCGGTGGCTCTGAGTGTAGTTTTCCTAATCGCCTACGGAGTCGCCTGGTACCGTGGTCGAGCGAACATCACCTCAGCACTGTTCCTCGGTGGGGTCGGGACACTCATCGCACTCGGCGTCAACCTTCTCATCGCGCACACCGCTCGGGAGCTCCGACCGTACGACACGCTTCCTCATGTCCTCGTACTCGTTGCCCGAGCCAATGACTTCTCATTTCCATCGGATCACTCTGTCGTCGCAGGAGGACTCACCGCCGCGGTCACCTTCGCTGCGCTCCTGGCTCATCGCAAAGGGTCCAATGCCGGGTCGCTTACCCGCTCCCTCACAAGGCTCGCGACCCTCAACGGCGTTCTCGGCGTGTTGCTCTGCTTCGGTAGGGTCTACGTCGGCGCCCACTATCCCGGAGACGTCATCGCCGGTTACGTGATCTCCGCCGCGATCACCTTGCTCGTCATGACGGCGAGAAAGCCACTCTCGAGATTGATCGCCTTCGCCGTGAGTACACCGCTCGGTGTTGCGCTGGTCCGACCGGTTGACTCAGTGGCCAACGGTTGAAGCACTTACTCGTAATCCAATGACGTATTGAACGAGAAGCCCGCCACTTACCGAGGCTTGACCGCAACCCGTACATTGCCCCAATGCGCACGCCGCACCACGATAGGCACGTTGTATTCCTGCACCATGATCTCGTGAGTGCTATCAAGTCGCCGAGGATACGCCTGCACGAGTAACGGCAGCTCATTTCTGGCCGCGGCAATACCCGTCTTGTCATCGAAGATCCGACGATTTCGCGAATGGGCCTCGTTCCATTCGAAGTCCCCCGGACGCTGCGGCTGGGAGTACTCCGCGTCATGAACGCCGATGTAACCGTTACGATCAATCGGCACCGCGAAAACGATTCGGGGGTCCCGTGCCCTTGTCTCCTGAACCATCGAACGGACACTCGTCTCGAGAAATTCGAGATGGGCTACCTCGAATTGTTGAGGTTGCGTACCTTGGATCGGGAGATACTCATCAGAGAAGAGTGCGTCCTGGGTGATCGCCCCTCGCACCAGACCTGCCTCCATCATGCTCAGGATGCCCGACGCAAATGTCCTCGCGATCTGGCCAAAATGCTCGCGCTCGGCGGTCGCCGAAGCCACGAGCTGGCTCATGACCCGTTCGTTCGCGGGATCGCGAACAAGTAGCAGGTGGGTTCCGAGCACGGAGCTCAACAGAACGCGCACTCGCAGCGAACCATAACCCGCCAGATGAAGTGCACCGTCACTGCCGATACAAAGATCTCCAAGGGGAACATTCACCATCGCGGAGTGATCCCCAAACTCGGTGAGGAAGCAGTCGATCCTCCGACCCTGACACTCAAGCGTCGCTGCGGTCACAAAGGTCAATCCAGGTCGTACCTGAGCGCCTGCAATATGACCAATGAGGTTCGTGACGCTTTCACCTAGCGACGTCACGTTGGAGGTGAGCCCACCTGCTGAGGAGACCATCTGTGCCGCGCTCGCGCGAGTCACGATCGAGACACGTCCGAGGTTCTCGGTCGCGTATTCGATCTCATCAACGGCATCCTTCGTTTTGATAGCCGTTGCTGCCACCTCGCCGCTCGCAGTGAGCTGGTCCTCCGACGCCGCCTGGGCTCGCATCGATGACTCTGAAATTCCACTAATGGTCTCTCCAACGCTCTCCACCATGGTGGTCGTCTCGCTCGAGGCGTTCATGATCAGTTTCGCGGTCTCACTGATCTCGACGATCTCATGTTCCGTCTCATTCGCAAGACCTTTGACCTCATCAGCGACGACCGCGAAGCCCTTCCCAAACTCGCCCGCACGAGCAGACTCGATGGTGGCATTGAGCGCCAACATCTTGGTCTGGCCGGCAATTGACTTGATGATTCGGACGACATCGTCGATTCTCTCGGCAGAGCGAACGAGATGAGTTACGGTGTCCGAGGTGCGCATCATGTGAGAGCGCGCGACTTCGGTGAGGGCGGTCGAACCCGCCATTGACTCGAGGAGCTCCTTATTCGAAGCCTCCAATTCGACGGCTGCTGCGGCGAACGTGTCGACATACTCCGCTGTCTTATTGACCTGCTCACGTATGAGCGCGACCGCGTCATCGAGGTCGCCCGCCATCGCATCGAGCTTTCGGGCGCGATCCGACACCGCTCCCGCCTGCGCTAGCAGCTGACGCTGGATGAACCGCACCTCTCGATCGATGACCTCAGGAATCGACGCGAGTCGAGACTCGATGTCGGATCGTTCCCCCGGCGCTGACCTTGGGTCGAATCGCCTCAGACCGCCCGATGTCCGCCCGTAATCAGACTTTGCCACCCGTTCCACTTCCTCAACCACCTACTCCATGCTTCGCGCCCTCCCCCAGGCCCGACAATTTCTTCCTCGTCACTCGTTGATGACGACGCCGAGCGAATCCCCCTCAAACGAAGTCGACCGCCCCTGCAACTCCTTCGGCGAGAGTTCCCCCGGCTTGAGCCAGTTTCTCCACCACGCGATCGCCTCGCCAAGGGACCTTTCATAAAAGAGTCACATAACCCAACTTGGCAGATCTGGCGACGAGCTTTCACCACTCAATCGACTGATCCAACCACTTGGAGTGTTCTTTGATTCCCACAGGTCTACCCTCCTTAGCATGCGGCACCATTATTTCGGCGACCAATCGGTCGTCTAGATTGACACACGTGGTTCGTCAACTGAGATAATGGAAGCTCTCTCGTGAACGGAGCCGCCGTGTCAACTCATTCGAACGATGCAGCCAACGACGAACCTCTCCACGACGACCAGATCGCGCTCACCCCGCGGCCGCCATACGTCGCGGTCATCTTCACCTCGAAAATGAGCACCCATGATGAGGATTACGACCTCATGTCCAAGAAGATGGAGTCTTATGCGCACTCCCAACCGGGCTTCCTTGGAATCGAGTCTGCACGTGAATCTCTTGGGATCACGGTATCTTACTGGTCTGATGAGGGTGCTGCTCGCGCGTGGAAACGTGTGGTGGAGCATCTTGGCGCCCAGCGCCTTGGTCGAGTCCGGTGGTATCAGGAGTACCGGGTTCGAATCGCCACGGTCATCCGGGACTACGGGATGGAACCGTAACTCGAGTTCGGACCAAAGATCCTTCTCCATCAGGGTTCACTTCGGATCGGCCACCCGTCACGCTCGCGACAGCGCGTAACATAAGGATCATCGCGTGGGACAACCTACCCACAGGAGTGCTGGCAGGAGGCACCATGGCAAAGGTCAGTGAGTTCATGACGACCGAGGTACTCACTCTTGCTCCAGACATGTCGATCGACAAGGCGGTCTCGGCCCTGATCGACCGCGGGGTACACGGCGCGCCGGTGGTCCAAAATGGCGCGCTGGTTGGTGTCCTCACCGACGGAGATCTCGTTATCGGTGAATCTCGCATCCACGTGCCAAGCATGCTCATGATCTTCGGCGAGTTCGCAATGTGGCCGCCGTCTGTACGAAAGTTCGAGAGAGAGTCGGAGAAATCGATAGCGACTACCGTCGGGGAAGCAATGACCCGCGAAGTCCACACAGTGAGTCCACA
>JBMFXL010000054.1:0-8204 GCA_049964275.1 Acidimicrobiales bacterium
GTTGAACGGTCTCGTGGACGAGGCACAATCGGTGATCGGGCTCGCGCGAGCTCATGCCGGCGACGGCGAACTCGATGAGGTGTGCATAGCGATTGAGCGCGATCTCTGGGTCCTCATGGCTGAAGTGGCGACGGCGCCTGAGAATCGACATAAGTTGACCCCAGGAACTTCACTCGTCACCGAGGAGATGGTCGCGGAGATCGAGTCTGTGATCGATACGTTCGAGGGGCGATTCGATATGCCTACCGAGTTCGTGATACCTGGAGGAAACGTCGTCTCCGCTCAGCTCGATGTCGCGCGTACGGTCGTTCGTCGGGCCGAGCGAGGCGCTGTGTGGTTTGCATCGACCCATCCTGGCTCGCACGTGGGTGCCTATCTGAATCGCTTGTCCGATCTTTTGTGGATGCTTGCGCGTTGGGCTGAAGGAAGCTCAACGCTTTCACGTCAGAGAGAAGGGAAGTAGTCCAACGTGTCCAAACTCGTTGATATCACCGTCCAAGCTTCGGCTCCCGCCGATGCCACAGCGCGCTACGTGGTCACGGCCAACGCAGAAGGTGGACCCAAGGGTGGTCAGATCCGGCCAGTCGTCGACGGCGACAGACTGGTCTACCAGGTGGGCATCGATGTCGATAGCCCTACCACTGCCGAACAGGTTCGCGCCACAGCGGCGTCGGTGATTCGTCACCACAAGTACGGTGGCGCGATCGTGCTCGATGCGTCCCTCTTCGCGGGCGTCTCCGGGGTTGGACAGGCCCTTGCTGAGGGTATCCAGTTGAGTGCCTATCGGTTCGACAAGCATCGGAGCGAGGCGACCCTACCCAAGTCGCAGGAAGCACCGTCAAGCGTCGTGATTGTCGTCCCCTCTTCTTCCCATGGTGAAGTGGTCGCAGGGATAGAACGTGGTACGGCGACCGCGAAGGCGACGATGTTGGCTCGAGACCTCGTCAATGAGCCGCCTTCGCAAATGACCCCGGCAATCTTCGCGGGCATTGCTACAGAGGTCGCTGAAGCCTCAGGGCTTGACATTCGGGTCTGGGATGAACAGGACTGCGTTCGTGAGCGCCTTGGCGGGCTCCTCGGGGTCGCGCGAGGATCGGTCGAGCCACCTCGAATGATCCGACTGCACTACGTCCCCTCGGGTGCGAAGCGAGAGGGAAAGATCGGCCTCGTCGGCAAGGGAATTACCTTCGACTCCGGTGGTCTCTCGCTAAAGCCCCCGTCGGGCATGGAGACGATGAAGACAGATATGTCAGGTGCTGCAGCAGTGCTCTCCGCCATGTCGGTACTGGCTGAGCTCGCGTGCCCCTATGAAGTCTTTGGCTACATGGCCCTCACTGAGAACATGCCGTCGGGTTCGGCGCAAAAGCCTGGAGATGTGCTCGTTGCTCGAAATGGCAAGACGATCGAAGTGCTCAATACCGACGCCGAGGGCCGACTCGTGCTCGCTGACGCGCTCTCGCTCGCGGTCGAGGATGGATGTACCGAGATCGCGGATATCGCGACACTTACTGGTGCGTGCGTCGTGGCACTCGGCGACGAGATCGGCGGCATCATGGGCACCTCCAAGGGGCTGGTCGACACGTTGATCGAGGCCGCAGCACGCACGGGTGAGGACTTTTGGGAACTCCCTCTGCCCAAAAAATATGCTTCGCACATCGAATCGGAGATCGCGGACATGAAGAACATGGGCAAGGCAGGGAAGGCCGGTACGTTGGCGGCCGCGTTGTTGCTGAAGGAGTTCGTTGGGGATACTCCGTGGGCACACCTTGACATTGCAGGACCTGCCCGTGCGGATTCAGCGAAGGGAATCCTTCAGGTCGGTGCTACCGGCTACGGTACTCGGACATTCCTCGAGTGGCTTACCGCCTAGGCGGAGCCGTGTTGGGGTAGTGAGGCGACCCACGTAAGCGCCTCGTCGATGAGTTCGTCCGAGAACTTCCACGTGCCTAGTTGTGTGCGAATGGCACTCTCTTCTTCGCCGAGATTGGCGAGAGAGAGTGCCATTTGTCGTGCACGAACCCGCGCGTGGTGAAGCTCATGGGCAATGTGTACGGGTGCGGGAGCGCCGTGGAGCGATCGAAGTTCGGTGGGCAGTCGATCCAGTTGGCGTGCGTTGAGTGGCGGAAGATGGCGCCGAAACGCAATCGAGTCGTCAAAGAGTCGTGCGACGTCGAAGTGGATGCATCGTGTGACGGTCTTGGCGAGCAGCGAACGGCCATTCGCGTTGCCACCAAGCCCAAGCATGCGCCCGAACGAGGTTGTTTCGATGGTGATCCCATGTGGGGACTGCTCAAGGAGTTGGCTCGCTCGCCGGAGGAGCCAGATCGACGATGGTCCGAGAACTGGAAGCCAAAAGTACTCGACGTACTCGGAGTCGGGGGCGTATCCGAGCCGATCGATAACGGGATCGTCCCAGCTAGAAAGCCGAACCTCTAGCGGTAGGTCCACGATCTCGCCGGACGCTGGCCTGGTTGGCTTCTGTGCGACCGCGAGGGAACTTTGGCTTCCAGTACTCATTGCTGCCCTCCTTGGCATTCATGACATCCGTGTCAGCAATGAAAGTAGCATCACATAACATGAAAAGCAATCAAAGCTGCTAAAAAATTCTGCGCGTGTGCGAGAGCGATCTCTGCCGCGAGACGTGGGACGGATCTAGGCTCGGCGGAGATGGAGTTCCACGAGGTGTTGCGTCGCAGGAAGATGATCCGGTCTTTCCGGCCGGATCAGCCCCAACTCGAAGAAGAGGTCTCAGCGGTGTTCACCGATGCGACCCACATACCCACCGCCGGCTTCAGCCAAGGTGTTGAGTGGCTCGTGCTGACTCGACCTGAGGACAAAGAGGCGTTCTTCACCTTGATTACGACTCCACAATGGCGGGCGACGAATACGTCGCATCGGGGAATGCAGCACGCGAGTGCGGTGGGCATCCTGCTCGCGGATGAACGTCGATACGTTGAGCGGTATCGCGCTCCCGACAAGAAGTATGCAAACTGGAAGAGTGCGTCGGATTGGCCGGCACCGTTCTGGTACGTTGACGCGGGCGCGGCAATGATGACCGCGTTGCTCAGTGCCGTTGATCACGATCTCGGAGCCAGTGTGCTGGCGATCGACAGAGGGCAGGATGAGTTACGGGCTACCTTCTCGATTCCAGAGGAACTCCATCTTGTGGTCGCCGTACTCCTGGGTATTCCGGCTGAGTCGTGGTCTCCGGGTTCTTCGTCACGACGGTCGCGACGAAACCCCGATTCGCTCGTCCATCGTCATCGCTATGAACGGAAGGACTAAGAATTTTACGCGCTCGGGAATGTTGACTCCGCTAGTAGGGTTTTATCTGCTGAGTTGGAGAAAGGATGCGTAATGGCGAGTTTCCGTGAGCTCTTGACGCAGGTCAAACAGGATGTTCAGGAGATCGATACGCAGCAGGCGAATGAACTTCGTCGCAGTGGCTGGACGTTCCTCGATGTCCGGGAGGCCGATGAGTTCGATCAAGGTACCATTCCAGGAGCTGTGTTCATCCCTAGGGGTAACCTCGAGATCCAGGTCGAAGGAAAGATTCCTGACAAGAAGTCGAATATCGTCGTCTATTGTGCGGGCGGAGTACGAAGTGCTTTCGCCGCCAAAAGTCTTTCCGACATGGGCTATGAGCATGTCCGCTCGATGGCTGGCGGTTTCAACAAATGGAAGGACGACGGGCTCGAGTGGCGAACGCCACAGACCCTGACCCCGGAGCAGCGGAATCGATACCATCGACACCTGCTCTTGCCTGAGGTGGGACTTGGCGGCCAGCAGAAGCTGCTCGACTCCAAGGTGTTGCTGCTGGGAGCGGGCGGTCTTGGATCGCCGGCGGCACTTTATCTCGCAGCGGCCGGTGTTGGAACCCTGGGCATCATCGATATGGACGTGGTCGACGCCTCGAACCTCCAGCGACAGATCCTCCATAACTTGGATCGAATCGGCGAGCGCAAGGTGGACTCAGCCAAGAAGACGCTGACGCTCATGAACCCAGACGTCATCGTTAATACCTATGACGTGCGGCTCGGAGCCGACAACATCATGGACATCATCCAGGGCTACGACGTGATTGTCGATGGGACCGACAACTTCCCGACTCGTTACCTTGTCAATGATGCCGCGCTCAAGGCCAATATCCCAGTAGTGCATGGCTCCATCTTCCGGTTCGAGGGGCAGGTCACGGTATTCGACCCCTATGTGGGACCGTGCTACCGATGCTTCGTACCTGAGCCTCCTCCGGCGGAGCTTGCGCCATCATGTGCCGAGGCGGGTGTGCTTGGCGTATTGCCTGGCATCATCGGCTCGATTCAGGCCATGGAAGCTATCAAGATCCTGCTTGGGATCGGAGAGACGCTGGCTGGCCGCTTGCTCTCCTACGATGCTCTTGAGGAGTCGTTCCGTACCTACAAGATGCGAAGGGATCCGAACTGCCCGGCCTGTTCTCTCGATCCCGCCGATATTCAGATTGCGGAGTATGACGACCTCTGCATGCCACACGCGCTGGTTCCCGCGTCGTAGCCTGGGTAGTCCGGACGCGCACCCCTTCGCTAAGTGAGGGGTGCGCGTTCATCATTTTTAGGGTTTGGTAGTCTCTAGCAATGACCTCGGACGATCGTATGACTGACTCAGGGATCCCTATCTCGCCGATTTACCGGCCGGAGGACATCGATTCTTTGGACTATGGGCGTGATCTCGGTGACCCGGGGGAGTTCCCTTATACGCGTGGAATCTACAAGACGATGTATCGGGGTCGTCCTTGGACGATGCGACAATATGCGGGATTTGGCACCGCAGAGGCAACCAACAAGCGCTTCCACTTCCTGCTCGAAGCCGGTCAGACAGGGCTTTCTTGTGCGTTCGACCTCCCAACGCAGATGGGATACGACTCGGATCACCCGCGCGCGGAGGGCGAGGTAGGTAAGGTTGGGGTCGCCATTGACTCCATCGATGACATGGCCCTACTGCTCAAAGGATTGCCACTCGACCAGGTAACAACCTCGATGACGATCAACTCTACGGCCGCTATCCTGCTGCTGCTTTACCAGTTGGTCGCTGAGTCACAAGGAATCGATGCCAAGAAGCTCGGTGGAACGATCCAAAATGACGTCCTCAAGGAGTATGTCGCTCGAGGAACCTACATCTATCCTCCCCGTCAATCCATGAGACTGATCACGGACATCTTCTCCTACTGCAGAGAGGAAATGCCCTCGTGGAACACCATCTCCATCTCCGGGTACCACATACGTGAAGCTGGTTCCACTGCAGTTCAGGAGATCGCATTTACCATTGCGAATGGGATTGCCTACGTCGAGGCCGCGAGAGCGGCGGGGCTCGCGGTGGATGACTTTGCGCCGAGACTCTCGTTCTTTTGGAACGCTCACAACAATCTCTTCGAAGAGATAGCCAAGTATCGTGCGGCTCGACGGATTTGGGCGCGTTTGATGAGGGACCGTTTTGGCGCGAAGGATCCGAAATCACTGCTTTTGCGTTTCCACACCCAAACTGGTGGGTCCACGTTGACGGCGCAACAACCGGAGGTCAATCTCATGCGTGTGACCGTGCAGGCGATGTCGGCGGTCCTAGGCGGTACGCAAAGCCTCCATACCAATGGCTTCGACGAGGCGCTTGGACTACCGACTGAACGTGCCGCGAAGCTCGCACTGCGGACTCAGCAGGTGTTGGCCTTCGAATCCGGTGTGACCGAAACCGCTGACCCTTTGGCGGGGTCCTACTACGTCGAGTCGCTCACCGATGAGATTGAACGATCGGCTATGAACTACCTTGTGCGGATCGACGAAATGGGTGGTGCAGTCACTGCAATCGAGGCCGGCTTCATGCAGGACGAGATCGAGCAGGCTGCGTATGACTACGCCAAGGCGATCGATTCGGGCGAGAAGATCATCGTGGGAGTCAATCGCTTCGTAGATGATCATGCCGAGGAACCCGAGGTTTTTCCGATCGACCCGGCTTTGCAACGCGCCCAGCAGGAGCGGGTTCGCGTACTGCGAGCGTCACGCTCCTCCGAGGAGGTGGTAACTGCACTTGATGAGGTCCGCAGGAGAGCCCGTGACGGAGGAAACCTCCTCTACCCCATGAAAGACGCGTTGAGGGCACGCGCAACGCTCGGCGAGGTATCCGACGCGCTTCGGGATGTCTTCGGAGAGTACGTCCCGGGTAGATAGGCGTGGCGTTTGGACACCTCATTCCTTCGCGGGCTAGCATTTCGCCGTGAGATTCGTAGTCATTGGTGGTGGACCTGCGGGTATTCAGGCAGCATCCCACGCCGCACGATTGGGTGCTGAGGTTACCGTCGTCGAGCGGGATGTGGTTGGTGGTGCAGCCAACCTTTGGGACTGCATTCCCTCGAAAGCAATGATCAGCTCGGGGGGCTTTATCACAATGGCTGCGAGGGCTGCGTCCCTAGGCTTCGCAGATTTTGGAGCCGCGCCTGATCTTGTCGAGCTTCGAACCAGGGTCCAGGGCATCATCGACCACTTGGCGCTCGCGAATCGTCGATTGCTGGATTCCCAGGGAGTACGTGTGCTCTCGGGATCTGGACGACTTGAGTCACCGACATCGGTACGTGTGACGACCTCGGATGGGACCCAGGAGAGCATCTCCGCAGATGCAATCTTGCTCTCAACTGGATCGCGGCCCCGAATCCCGGATTGGGCACATATCGATGGCGACCGGATCTTGACCACGCGCGATGCCTATCCTCCGAAGGAGATTCCTGAGCACCTCATCGTCATCGGTTCCGGGGTGACAGGAGTCGAGTTCGTGCACATGTTTCGATCGTTCGGATCCAAGGTGACCTTGATCGTCTCTCGCCAACAGGTCCTACCGCAGAAGGATCCCGAGGTAGCAGCAGCGCTCGAGGCAGACTTTTTGGATTCAGGAGTCCGCCTCCTCAAAGGTGCTCGGGCGACCTCGGTGACTCGAGAAGGCGACTCGGTTACGGTGACGTGTGATGACGGGCGTGTCGTGACTGGCAGTCATTGTCTCATCGCGATCGGATCGATCGCCAACGCTGAGGAGCTCGGACTCGAGGAGGTAGGAGTCAAGGTTGACAGAGGTGGCTTCGTCATCGTCGACCATCACTGCGTTTCGAGTATTCACAACATCTATGCCGCCGGCGATCTCTCAGGCAAGTTGCCACTCGCGTCGGTCGCTTCAATGCAGGGCCGTAAGGTAGCGGAACATGCGATGGGACTCGATTCCAGGGAACATCGCCACCTGGACTACGAAAAGGCCGCGAGCGCGATCTTTACTGAGCCAGAGATCGCTGACGTCGGACTTGCGGAGGCGGAGGCCTTTGCACTCGGCAGGAAGATTCGCGTGACGAAGGTGCCCTTCGCGGCAAATGCCCGGGCGCTCATCAATGGGGACCCCCGTGGCTTTATCAAGATCGTCTCGGATCCTGCGACTGGAGTGGTACTCGGCGGGTCCATCGTGGGTGAACATGCCGCGGAACTCATTTCGGTGATCGCACTCGCAGTGACTGCCAATCTTCGGGTTTCTGACATTGTCGAATCGCTCTTTGTCCACCCTGCACTCGCTGAGGCTCTGGCGGACGCTGCAGACTAAAGAGATCGGAATGCTATCTTACTTGCCCTGTGGCGGCGGAAAGGTAGTGATCTGGATCTTTCAGAAAGCTCGTTCTACATCCTTGCGCACAGAAGTAGTACGTGGTGCCATCTAGCTCAGTGGTAGTGGCATCGGGGGCTTCAATCACCTCCATATGGCAAACAGGATCCAGATGGGAGCGCGGCGGCGCTTGGGACTTCGATGTGAGCGTTGGCTTGATACTTACGATTTGGGCGTAGATAGAGAGCGCGATTTCGGCAGGGGTATTGCCGCCCAGGTCGAGACCTGCAGGCGTGTAGAGCCGGGATGGGGCAGATGGGTCGAGTGACAGAGCACTACGGACAGCGCGGCCTCGGGTAGGTGAAGCCACGAGGCCAACGTAGGGGATCCCTCTCTCGATCGCGTGGGTGAGGTGGAGGTGCTCATCTTCGAGCCCATGAGTTGCCAGGATCGCCGCATCAACCGACTGCGCGAGGTTCGAGATTGCGTGTTCATCTAGGACTCGGTATCCAAGGGCTCTGCCGACACTTCTCACGGCTTCAGCGATCGGAGAGTTTCCGACAACGGCGATCCGAAGAGGTGGCAACTCGGGCTCGAGAAAAAGC